>DAOVNC010000110.1 GCA_030630445.1 Kiritimatiellales bacterium
GGAATCGCCAGAATTGCGGAAGCAAAAATGATCGGCATAACGCCGGAATAGTTAACCCGCAGCGGCAGGTGCTGGGTTCCCCCCTGCATCATCTTGCGGCCAACCATGCGCTTGGCAAACTGAACGGGCACCTTTTGTTGCGCCTGCGTCACCGCAACCACGCCGAGGATCACGAAGAAAATAAGCGCCAGCAACAGCACCAAATGGAAGGGTCCGATTTCAGCCACGCCGTCAACCGGAGTGAGCTTGTCGATCAGCGCCTTGACGGCCATGGGCATCCGGCTGATGATATTGACTGTGATGATGATGGAGATTCCGTTGCCAATGCCACGATCCGTGATCTGCTCGCCAATCCACATCAGTAGCAGCGACGCGGCAACCAGCGCCATCGCGGAAAGAAGAATGAAGCCGGGGCCGGGAATACGAACCACGGAGGCAGGAATCCCGAAATACCCGCCGGATTGCAGGGCGGCCGCAATCGCCACGCCCTGAACGGTACAGAGAATAACGGTCAGATAGCGGGTGTATTGCGTAATCTTCGCACGCCCCACATCACCTTCGCGAGCCAGCCTTTCCAAATGCGGAACCACGGCGGTCATCAGCTGAATGATAATCGAAGCGCTAATGTACGGCATGATGCCGAGCGTTCCGATAGAGCACTGCAAGAGTGCGCCCCCGCTGAAAAGGTTGAACATTCCAACCAAACCGCCCTCTGCCCCGCCCGTTCCTTCAAAGAACTGGCGAATAGCCACCGCATCCACCCCGGGAAGCGGAACCGCGGCAATGAGCCGACAGACGAAAATCAGACCCAGCGTAAAAAGAATGCGCTGTCTGAGTTCAGTAATCTTAAAGGTATTTAAAAAAGCGGAAAGCATGGGGATGTGGCCTCTCGGTTGTTTAGACGATTTCGCAGCTGCCACCGGCAGCTTCAATCTTTTCCTTCGCCGTAGCGGAGAAAGCATTGACCTTGACGATCAGTTTCTTTTCCACGCTTCCATTTCCAAGAATCTTAACTCCGTCGAAACGACCGTTGACGAGCCCCTTTTCCTTGAGCAGTTCGATCGTGATTTCGGTGCCTTCGTCGAATTTCGCGAGGGCATCGAGGTTGACCGGGACAAAGGTCTTGCGAGTAAAGTTGTTGAAACCGCGCTTGGGCAGCTTGCGCACGAGCGGCATCTGCCCACCCTCGAACAGCGGCTTGTGCACACTGCCAGTACGCGACATTTGACCTTTGTGGCCGCGGCCCGAGGTCTTGCCCTTGCCGGATGCCCGGCCACGACCTAGGCGGATCCTCCGATGCTTTGAACCTTCTGCTGTCTGCAATGAATGCAAATCCATGACTAAATCCTCGTTGCTATGGTTAACCCTTGCGGGTTGCAAGTACTTCTTCCTTGGTGCGTAGCTGGCCCAAGGCCACCAAAGTGGCTTTCGTTACGTTCAGGTGGTTGTTGCTGCCCAGCGATTTCGCGAGGACATCGCGCACCCCGGCCAGTTCCAGCACCGCGCGGCACGGGCCACCGGCAATAATTCCGGTACCTTCGGAGGCCGGGCGGATCAAAACCTGCGCACCACTGTATTTTCCGATGGCTTCGTGCGGGAGCGTGGTGCCACGCATGGTCACGGTGCTCAGGTTGCGCTTGGCCACTTCGCCGGCCTTGCGGATCGCTTCCGCAACTTCGGCCGCCTTTCCAAGCCCATAACCTACGCGACCCTTGCGGTCGCCCACTACCACCAGTGCGCCAAAGCTGAAACGACGTCCGCCTTTAACCACTTTCGAGTTGCGGTTAATGTGAACCACCCGCTCTTCGAATTCCGATTTTTCCTTAAAATCCTTGCGGTCGCCGCGACCTCTGCCTTTGCGATTGTTCCGGTCGTTGCGACCCCTGCGTTCTGTGCGTTCTTCAGCCATGTGGAAAACTCCTTTAAAAAAACTAGAACTTGAGTCCCGCTTCACGGGCGCTATCAGCAAGTGATTTCAGATTCGTGCCGAAAGCGAAACCGCCCCGGTCGAACACGACGGACTCGATGCCCTTGCCCTTGGCCAACTCGGCCGCCTTGGCTCCGAGCGCCTTGGCCGCTTCGGCACCCTTTCCTTCGGTCGAAGCACCCACGAGCGTAACCCGCGCATCATCGTCGATAAACTGCACCTGGAGGTGCTTGTTGGAACGGAACACCGCCATGCGGGGACGTTCAGCCGTGCCTTGGATCTTGTTGCGCACCCGCAGGTGACGGCGAATTCTACAATCTTTTTTTGTTTTAATGCTCATGGTTATGCAACCGCCTTGCCTTCTTTGCGGCGAACCTGCTCGTCGGAGTAGCGCACGCCCTTGCCTTTGTACGGTTCAGCCGGAGAGTAGTCGCGAATACGTGCGGCCACTTGCCCGACCTGTTGTTTATCGACCCCTTCGATCGTCACGGTGGTTCCGTTCTGGACCTCAACCTTGATTCCTTCCGGAATGCTGTAGATGATGTCGTGCGAGAAGCCGAGCGAAAGGACGATGTCCATCCCCTTCATCTGGGCCTTGTAGCCAACGCCCTCGATCAAGAGTTCTTTCTTGTAGCCCTTTTCCACGCCGAACACCATGTTGTTGATCGTGCTGCGGACGGTGCCGAACATCGCCGCGCCATGCTTCGACTTGTCCGTGCGGGAAACCACAACGGAGTTGTCTTCGACCTTGACGGCGATGCAAGCGGGTGCCGTATATGCGGACTCGCCTTTTGCGCCTTTGACCGTAGCGGTCTGCCCGGACACTTCGACGTTTACGCCGGCGGGAATCAAAATTGGTTCTTTTCCTATTCTAGACATAGCTTAACCCCTTCTACCAGATGTAGCAGAGGACTTCGCCTCCGACGTTCTGTTTTCTGGCTTCGTTATCGGTCATAACCCCGGAAGAGGTACTCAAAATCGCGACTCCGATTCCACCCAGCACGCGCGGCACCTCGGCCGAAGCCACATATTTGCGGCAGCTTGGCTTGCTGATGCGGCGCAGGCCCTGAATAACCGGTTCGCGCTCCACCGTGTATTTAAGGAAAACCTTGAGCACACTCTTTCCGTCCTCGTTTTCCATGGTGTAGTCCTTGATGAAACCTTCCGATTTCAGCAGACGTGCGACTTCGCTCTTCATCTTGGAGTGCGGCATCTGCACGATTTTCTTTTCCGCCATATTCGCGTTGCGAATGCGGGTCAACATGTCAGCAATTGGATCCGTTAAAACCATTTTAATACCTTCGCTTATTGATTGCTTGCTGCAAACGGCATGCCCATCAGCGTGAGAAGCTCCTTGGCCTCGCCATCGCTCTTCGCCGAAGTCACAAACGTGATATCCATACCGTGCACTTTCTTCACCTTGTCCGGGTCGATTTCAGGAAACACGGTTTGCTCCTGCATACCCATGGAATAGTTGCCCTGCCCATCGAATGAACTCCCGGGGATCCCGCGGAAGTCGCGGATCCGTGGCAACGCCACGTTCACGAGACGATCCATGAATTCATACATCCGGTTGCTGCGCAACGTTACCTTGGCCCCAATCGACATGCCTTCACGCAGCTTGAAGTTCGAGACACTGAGCTTCGCCTTGGTGATGACTGCTTTCTGTCCGGTAATCTTACCCAGATCGTCGGCAACCGCCTGAAGGACATCGCGGTCGTGGGCGACCGAGACGCACAGGTTCAGCACGATCTTCTCGAGCTTCGGCACCTGCATCTTGTTCTTGTAGCCCTGGGACTTGATCAGCTCCGGGGCCACCACATCTTTATATTTGGTTTTCATTGTTGGGACCATCGAACTTGTCCTCCAAAATTCTTGTTCCGATACCCGGAACGGTTATTCAGACACCTTAAGGTTTGAGATCGCAATCGTCGCTTCCATATCCACGACGCCGCCCTGCGGGTGGTCATCCGTCTTGCGCATATGCTTCTTCATAAAATTCACCCCTTCAACCAATGCACGCCCTGTGTGCGGGAGTATCTGGAGAACCTTACCGGACTTGCCCTTGTCATCGCCGGCGATCACGATAACCGTGTCGCCCTTCTTGATGTGGCATTTTACAACATTGTTCATCTTAAATTCCTCTCGATGCGCCTACAGCACTTCCGGCGCAAGCGATACAACCTTCATGAAGTCGGCATCGCGCAGTTCCCTGGCGACCGGCCCGAAAACACGTGTTCCACGCGGGTTGCCATTGTCGTCAATGATCACCGCGGCATTGCCGTCGAACCTCAGGCTGGAGCCATCTCGACGACGGATCGGGCTCTTGGTGCGAACGATCACTGCCCTGCAGAGCTCGCCCTTCTTTACAACGCCATTAGGTTGCGCTTCCTTAACGGTTACCCGGATCACCTCGCCAACCCGCGCAAATTTGCGCTTGGTGCCAAGAACGCGAATGCACATGACACTGCGCGCCCCCGAGTTGTCCGCCACTTTTAAACGTGTTTGTTCCAAAATCATCGAACTTAACCCTATTTGGAGGATTCAGAAATAATGTCCACCAGACGCCATCTTTTCAGGCGGCTCAGCGGGCGGGTTTCCATAACGCGAACAACGTCGCCGACCTTTGCACGGTTTTCTTCGTCGTGTGCATGGACTTTCTTCGACACACGGATTTCCTTTCCGTAGAGCGGATGGCGAACACGACGCTCGATCATGACAATAATCGTCTTGTCGGCCTTATCGCTGCACACGCGGCCTTCGCGCGTTTTTCTCAGATGTCTTTTTGCCTCTTCCATTCCTTTACCCCTCAACTTTCTGGTTCTGGATGGTTCTGATGCGGGCAATCAACCGGCGCAGATCCTTGATGCGCGCCGGGTTTTCGAGCTGTCCGGAAACCTGTTGCAACTTCAGGTTGAACTGCTCTTTCTTGATGTCCTGCAGCTGCTGATCCAGCTCTTCAATCGTCATTTCCTTGAGATCTTTTACCTTCATATCGAATCCTGTTGACTAGTCGTGAGTGTGCCGCTGAACAAAGCGGACGCGAACCGGCAGCTTGGTGGCAGCCAGGCGCAGGCACTCTTTCGCGAGCGACTCCGGCACACCATCGAGTTCGAAGAGCATGGTGCCGGGTTTAATCACGGCAACCCATTGGTCAACAGCGCCCTTGCCCTTACCCATGCGAACTTCCAGCGGTTTTTTCGTAATCGGTTTGTCGGGGAAGATGCGAATCCACAGCTTTCCCTTACGTTTCATGGCACGGTTGGCCGCCACACGGCACGCTTCGATCTGGATCGCGCTGATCCAACCGCGTTCCAGCGACTGCAAGCCGTACTCGCCATAGGCGAGCTGGTTGCCCGTCATCGCGAGTCCCTTGCGCGAACCGCGCTGAACCTTCCTGAACTTAACTCTTTTTGGCATCAAAGGCATCGGTCAAACTCCTAGGCTTTCGTTTCGGCTTCCTTGCAGATCCACACCTTGATTCCGATGATCCCTGCAACGGTATTTGCCTCTGTAGTTCCATAATCGATATTCGCGCGGAGCGTATGCAGCGGAATCTTTCCTTCCTTATAGCTTTCCGAACGCGCGATTTCCGCCCCGTTGAGGCGGCCGGCGACGAGGATCTTGATTCCCAAGGCGCCATTGTCCATCGCCATTTGGAGTGCACGCTTCATGGCGCGACGGTGGGAAACGCGGCGCTCAAGCTGCATGGCCACATTCTCGGCCACGAGCTGGGCATCGGCATCCGGCCGCTTCACCTCGGCGATTTCGATATAGATTTCCTTGCCGGTGCGCTTGGCGAGCACCTCGCGAAGCTTATCGATATCCTCGCCTTTCCGACCTATCACCAACCCCGGACGAGCCGTCTTGATGGTTACTCGGATGCGGTTGGCATAGCGCTCGATGTAGATGTCCGATACCGCGGCATCCTTAAGACGGCCTGCGACCATCTCGCGGATATCGATATCCTCTTTCAACAATTTCCCAAAGTCCCGCTTGTCTGCGAACCAGCGCGAACGCCAGTCTTTGTTCAAAGCGAGCCGGAACCCAATTGGATTTACTTTTTGACCCAAAACGGTCTCCTTTCGTCAACTATGCGTTGTCGGTTAAAATTATGGTTATATGGCTCGTCTTCTTCTGGATCGGACTGGCCATGCCTCTAGCACGGGGACGGAAACGCTTCTGCATCGGACCCCCGTCCACGATTGCATTCTTAACATAAAGGCTGTCGACCGACAGACCCTCGTTGCTCTCGGCATTCGCGATCGCCGATTTCAAGGTCTTCCCGATCTGGAGAGCAGCCTTGCGAGCGTTAAACTCAGTAATGCGCAATGCATCTGCAACCGGCAAACCTTTGATTTTGTTTGCCAAATCGCGCGCCTTGGTAGGCGACATCTTCACATATTTAGTTATTGCTGACACTTCCATAGTGTTCTCACTCTCAATTATGTCCACGACGTATAAAGGGCGGACAGTCTACGGTTTTGGTTTCTAAAATCCAGTATTTCCTTCAAAAAAATTATTTGACGGTCTTTTCCGTTGCCATGCCGTGGGTTCTGAAACCGCGGGTCGGTGAAAACTCGCCCAGTTTGTGGCCCACCATGTTCTCGGTAACGAAAACAGGAACGAAAACCTTGCCGTTGTGTACATTGAAGGTGTGTCCCACGAATTCCGGAACAATCATGGTGCTGCGCGCCCAGGTTTTGATCGGCGACTTGCGTCCCGAATCATCCATCTTCCTGACTTTCTTCAGCAGCTTGCCATCAACGAAAGGACCTTTTCTCAGTGAACGTGCCATAACTATTTCTTCCTCCGCTCGACGATATATTTGTTGGTCGCTTTATGCTTGTTGCGGGTACGCTTGCCTTTCGCCAGCAGACCCCACGGGGATTGCGGGTGGCCACCACCGGAGGTGCGACCCTCGCCACCACCCATTGGGTGGTCAACCGGGTTCATCGCCACACCGCGAACGGTCGGGCGGATGCCCAGCCAGCGCTTGCGACCAGCCTTCCCCATCACGATGTTGCTGTGGTCCACATTGCCGACACGACCCATGGTGGCCATGCAGTTGGTGCGGATCAGGCGGATTTCGCCGGACGGCATCTTGATGTGCGCATACTCATCTTCACGTGACATGAGTTGCGCGGAGGTTCCTGCGGAGCGAACCATCTGGCCGCCACGGCCGGCAATCAACTCGATATTGTGTACCGCCGAACCCACCGGAATCTTTCCGAGCGGCAGGGAGTTGCCCACGGAAGGTTCCACATCGGGACCCGACAGAACGGTGGAACCCACCTCTAGCCCGGACGGGGCGATAATGTAGCGCTTTTCACCGTCTGCATAGTGCAGCAGGGCGATACGCGCGGAACGGTTCGGATCGTACTCGATCGCGGCAACCTTGGCGGGAATGCCGAACTTGTCGCGCTTGAAGTCTACCGCGCGGTAGCGGCGCTTGTGCCCTCCCCCTTTGTGGCGGACGGTGATGCGACCCGCGCTGTTGCGGCCAGACCCGCTCTTCTTGCCCTTGAGCAGTGAGCGTTCCGGCGTCGACTTGGTGATGTCGGCGAAGTCCGAGAGCACCATGTGCCGCCGGCTCGGGGTATATGGCTTATGTGATTTCAAACCCATTGCAGTAAACTCCTTAGATCAGGCTCAACTTGTCCTTGTCTTCTTCATGTACCGTAACCACCGCGCGCTTCCACGAAGCGGTGGTTCCATAACTGGCCGTGCGTGCGCGCTTTTTCTTGCCTTTTCGGCGCATCGTATTGACGGCCATAACACGGACATTGAAAAGCGCTTCCACGGCCTTCTTGATCTCCATCTTGTTGGCTTCCTTGGCCACGCGGAACAGATATTTGTTCTGCTCCTCCGCCATGCGGGTGCCCTTCTCCGTCAACAAAATCTTCTTGATTACATCAGCTGAATTCTTCATATCGGCGATTCCTTTATGCTAGGCGGCCCTCGAGTGCTTCCATGCCGGCCTTGGTCACGACCACGTTCTTGTAGCGCAGCAACTGGTAGGTATTGGCCAGCACCGCCGTAACGACTTCGACCTTCGGAATGTTCCGCGAAGCCAGCAGCACGTTGTCGTTGTTGGCATCTACGATAAACAGCCCCCCGCGGTCGAGGCCCAGCCCCTTGAGGACGGAAACGAATTCCTTCGTTTTCGGTGTCGTCAAAGCCAAATTTTCGATCACGGTGATTTCGCCCTGGTCCACCTTGGCGCTGAACGCGCGCTGGAAGGCCAGCTTGGTAACTTTCTTGGAAAGCTTCTTCTTGTACTTGCGCGGGTGCGGGCCATGGGCCACGGCACCGCCGCGCCATATGGGCGACTGCTTGTAGCCGGCACGTGCGCGGCCAAGACCCTTTTGTTTCCAGGGTTTGGCACCGGTGCCGGATACGTTGGACTTGCTCTTGGTCGATGCAGTGCCGGCCCGTTGGTGCGCATTGTATGCCACCACGGCTTCGTGCACGGCCTGTTCGCCCTTGTCGAGAACGAGAAGGCTGTCCGCGATTTCGTATTCGCCGACGCTCTCTCCCTTAATGCTTTTAAAAGGTATTTTGCTCATGATCTTCCTCGTTTACTTCTTTTTGAGCGCTTCCTTGATCACCACGATACCCCCGGCCGCGCCAGGAACAGAGCCCTTGACGAGAATCAGGTTTTCTTCGGGACGAACCTGGATGATTCTAAGATTCTGGGTCGTAACGCGCTTGTCGCCCATTTGACCCGGCATTTTTTTGCCTTTGAACACACGGCCAGGAAACTCGCACATTCCGATGGAACCCGTACGGCGGATCCATCCACCACCGTGGCTCGCGCGGCCACCAGCAAAGTTGTAGCGCTTGACGACCCCTTGGAACCCGCGGCCCTTGCCGGTGGCGACAATATCGACGTAGTTGACTTCTTCGAAAACACTGGCGTTGATTACATCGCCCACCGTCACTTCCTCGGACTCATCCACATGGATTTCGCGAAGAATACGCTTGGCGGAAACGCCTGCCTTTTTGAAATGGCCCTGCGCCGGCTTGTTTACGCGTTGCTCCTTCTGGTCCTCAAACCCAAGCTGCACCGCCGAATAGCCTTCTTTGCTGCTGTTCTTTTGCTGAACCACAACGCAAGGACCCGCTTCGATGACCGTCACCGGCACAGCAGCGCCGGTTTCGTCGTAGACCGAGGTCATCCCTAGTTTTTTTCCAATTAAACCCTTCATAACAGCACCACTTAGATTTTGATGGTGATATCCACACCCGCCGGCAGATTAAGCTTTTTCAGTTCGTCGACCGTCTTGATCGTCGGGTCGATAATATCCAGCA
>DAOVNC010000202.1 GCA_030630445.1 Kiritimatiellales bacterium
AGGGGATCCCTTACCCAATAGCCCCATCCTCGCTGCTTTGAATTTGGCACCCGGCGCGCAAGCGACGTTGGCTAGTCTTGCTGAGTTTACTGAACAGGGCGCGCAAATCTTTGTTAACGGCGTTTCATTTGCTGATGACACATCGATTCTTACCTTCTCAGGGAACACCGCAACCGCAATTCCTGAACCGGCCACGCTCGGCTTGATTGGAATGTTTGGCGGGGGACTGTTTGTTATTCGCCGCAAACTCATGATGTAAAAAATAGATAGTGAATGGTCGGGAATCCAATGGATTTTGGGTTCCCGCCTTATCTCGAGGGAAGAAGATGAAAAAGTGTTTTAGGTTAGGATTTGTACTGTTATCGCTATTGACCATGGGATCTTCCGCGCAATTGGTGTGGACGGGTGCCACGAGTAGTGACATCACCGACGATGCGAACTGGTCGGGTGGGTCGGTTGCCGGCATTCTTGACGCAACGCTTGCCACGAACATTACTTTTGTTAATGCCGGCACAGCACCGATTGGTCCGGAACAGGACTTGCAGCCTTCCTGGGGTGTGACAGCAGCGAATTCGTTCGCCGTGGATGGAGTATTATTGGATACGGCTGGAAACGACGGAATTGCAGCGGGCAGCGTGGTGGTTACCAACGGAGGGGCTATTAATATTTTCTTTATAAACGCCGCCGTCAGTATGTATGACACTAGCACACTCACCTTGTTAGGTGGTGGGGATCCGCTCCCTCCCGGAGCTACAGTGGATCTGGTATCCAGTAATGCGGTCTTGCAGTTTGAGCAGGAAACATGGGCGGCCTTCCAAACCGAACATCAATCTAAGGTAACCAGTTTTGGCTACCCGTTGGAGTTTGGCGTAGATCGTACGGTTCTTGAGGAGTCCGACAATGCTGTGGCCACTGATATTAACGGAGGGGCAGGCGTTCAGATCGAGGTTGTATTCTATGCGACCCCCGAAGGTGCTCCGGAATGGCTGGGAAGTCCCTTCTCGCTTAGCGCTGCTCATGTTGATATTGCCTATACCAATACACTGGATGGACTCGCTGAAGACCCGAACGGCGACCCAATCACCTACAGCAAGGCCAGCGGGCCGGCTTGGCTGAATGTGGCGACCAATGGAGTCGTGACTGGCATCCCCTCGATTCTCGACGCGGGTATTACGAATATATTTGAGGTCGTGGCCGACGATCAAATCACGGGTTCGAGTACTGGAATACTCGAAATCGTTGTTTTGGTTCCGTCGGCTGACGGTTTAATAGCCCGTTGGGCAATGGAAGAGGGGACTGGCGGCACGACATTGGATGCTGCTTCTGCTGCAAATGACGCGATTGATGGCGCAACATGGGATACAGGTGCTTTTACAGATTCCACTGCATCGATCGACTTCTCGGTCGCAGCCAATCCTGCCACTCATACCGCATTTTCAGGGATTGCAGGCGCTGCGGACCGTACCGTGACGGCCTGGGTGAGAACCAGCAATTCGAGTCGTGCTCCAATCATCGCGTGGGGTTCTTCATATGGCGACTCCGGCGGCCTCGGTCAGCGAGCAACATTTGCTGTTAATGGCGGCGCACTGCGCTTTGAGATCGGCGGCGGATATGCCATCGGCACGGCACAGATAGCTGACGGCGGGTGGCATCATGTGGCAATCTCCACAACCGGCACGGACACGGCCGATACGGTTTTCTGGGTCGATGGCGTGCTTGACGCTACCGCGGGTTTTGGCAATGCCAACCCGATTGACAGCATTGCCGACTGGTGCAGTATCGGCGGCGAAAGTCAGCCGGGAGCCGGACAGCAACGTTTTGATGGTTCGATCGATGAGCTTCGTGTGTACAATAAGGTCTTGACCCAAGAAGAAGTGATCGAATCACAGGGGTTCAAGGGGGAGGTTCGCGACCCCATTGGAACGATTGTGATTGCTGGTCCTTTGGCAGGGAACCTCATGACTCTCTCATGGGATACGAGCGCGACTCAGATCTACAATGTGGAAACCAATGCCAATTTGGTTGTTCCGAACTGGGGCGTTGCCGATACAGTGGTTGGAACTGGCGGCGGGATTACGGTGACCACATCGGTTGATCAGGTTGAAATGTTCTACAAGGTTACTACTCCTTAATAAATCATATGGGGAACTGAGCGGAGCCGTCGGTTATATCGACGGCTCCCTTTAATGAAGTTCTTAACTCCGGAAACGGTGTAGGAGGCGCATATGCGCTGTATATTGATACTCTTTTTTCTGTCACAGCTAGCGAGTGCCAAGCCCTTTGGGCCGGGAGAGGCTTTGCTGGATTATACGCTGGATCCAGCATGGATGCAGGGCGCAGGAGTGGTTTCCGGGCTGGATGCTGCTGTTGTTAATACGGATCTGGTTTCGGATGCGGTCGGTTTTTCGCACGCCGAGGACCGCGTATTCTGGATCGATATGACAATTTCGACACCCGTATGGCATGTGGTAACGGATGATGTACGCGGCCCGGCGGCGCTATGCGCCATCGACGTTGATTATGATAACGACATGGATTTGATTGTTTCTTCGCGCTGGAACCGTCGGCTTCTCCTTTTTCTGAATCAAGGTGACGGAAGTTTCGTTGCAGGAGCAGACGTAGCCTCGGGAATTGATACGGCGGTGGCCCTTTTTGCAGCTGATATCGATGGAGATGGAAGAGACGACCTGGTGGGAATTTCGGATTTTGACCGTGAGGTCTTCTGGCTGAAACACTACGTGGACGGTAGCTTTGGGGGTAAACAACATATTGCTTCGACTTCCGGATGGCCTACACAGCTGGAAATTATCGATTTTAATGACAATGGAGCACCTGATATCGCGGTGCTGGATAGTGGTCCCGGAGCCGTGGTTGTCCTAGGCAATAATGGAACAGGCAGTTTTGTACAAACGGCTCGGCTGGGTACGGGACTATCCAGTTTTACTGCCGCCGTGTTTGAGGGAACCCGCCCCGATGTTATCGCTCTTTCGTCGACTCTCGGCGGATGCTTTGGATATCGCAATGACGATGCCGGGGGATTTGACCCTGCCCTGACGTTGGCGTCCGGACTCAACGGGCATCAGATTGCCGCACAAGGCGATCTTGATCATGACGGCGACCACGATCTGTTGCTGAATGACTATGCCGGCAATCAGATCCTTTGGATGAACAACCGGGGAGGGCTTGCCTTTGATTCACCCGCTGTTGCCGCATTATCTCCTGCGGGTCCTACCCTTTCGCTGTTGGTGGATGCGGATGGCGACTCCGATCCCGAATTGATACAGGGTTCTTTGCTGGGAAGCGAATTGATGCATTACCAAGGTTTTGCCTCCAATCCCTACAGCGCATGGTTGGACGACTATGGCCTGCCATCGGATGCCAATCCGCCAGAAGGTGATGCCAACGGCAACGGGGAAAACAACCTCACTGCATATGCGTACAGTCTATCGCCCGTTGCAATGGGAGAGTGGCACCGTCTGGTTCTGGAAACCGGTACATCGGGATTGCCCTCCGGCGTGTTTCATGATGCCTCCAGCGATCTAGGCATCGAATTTATCCGCCGGCGCGAATCCTCTTCCGGATTGATCTATTCTGCTGCATCCAGCACCAACCTAGTCGACTGGATTTCTGTCGATCTCGATGCGGCAACGATTAGCGTCATCGACCCCGATTGGGAGCGTGTTCGCGTCATGCTGCCCCCTTCTTCGGGCCAACGCGGCTTTCTCCGGCTCAGCGTCGACTATAACTAATCAGCAATCCTCTAACTTCTGAGATATGAATATGAAAACCGCTCGTTTTATTAGCCCTCTCATTTTCCTTTGTGCCGTATCGGTTGCGGGCGCCACCACCCTGGAATGGACGGGGGCCGCGAATAGTGATGTTACCAATGATGCGAACTGGTCGGGGGGTTCCTCTGTAGGCATTCTTGATGCCGCGCTTCCCGCAGATATTGTTTTTGGTGTTGCAGGGAGTGCTCCTATTGGCCCGGAACGAGTGAATCAGCCGTCATGGGGCGTGGCTTCCCCCTATACGATTACGGTCGATGGTGTTTTTCTAGATACCGCCGGAAATGATGGCATAAGCGCAGGTATCCTCAACATTCTCAATGGAGGATCAACCCGTATATTCTTTATAAAATCAACCATCAACGTTGATTCCACAAGTTTGCTCAACTTGCTAGGTGGTGGCGATCCTTTGCCCGCGGGTTCAGTTTTGAATTTAACACCTGGCGCGCAGCTCACTATGGCTTCGCTTGGAGAATTCACAGAGCAAGGCGCTCAGATCTTTGTCAATGGCATCTCATTTTCCGCCGACAGCTCGATTCTTGTTTTCTCCGGAAACACAGCGACTGCCGTTGGGACGCCTCCTCCTGCCGATACGGATGACGATGGCCTGATCGATTCATGGGAACAGATGCATTTCGGGAACCTGGATCAACTGGATACCGGTGATCCAGATGGCGATCTCCTGGACAATGCGGGGGAGCAAGCCCGGGAAACCGATCCCAACCTTCAGGACACGGACGGTGATGGGATTAATGACAAAATCGAATCCGGCACAGGCATTTGGGTTGGCAGTCAGGATACCGGTACCAGTGCGATCAATCCGGATACCGACAAGGACGGGCTCCCCGACGGCGTGGAAACGCGAACGGGCATTTTCGTGGGCGGGTTGGATACGGGGACGGACCCTCATCTTTTCAATACAGATAATGACCGCATAAGTGACGGCGGCGAAGTAGCGCGAGGAACCAACCCCACCGATCCAAGTAGTCAGCCCAATTTGCCGAATGTTGTATTCATCATGGCCGACGACCTTGGCTATAACCATCTCAGCTCCTATGGGCAGATGCGACTGACAACACCGAATATCGATTCTCTGGTGACGGACGGAATGCGTTTCACGGATGCCTATGCAGGATGCACCGTATGCGGACCGAGTCGCTCTTCGTTGATGACGGGACTGCATAGTGGCCATATTCCCTATAAACCGAACGGATCCCATGTCGATATCACGAACCGAACCGTCACGCTCGGAGAGTTGTTCAAGGAGGCGGGCTTCATGACGGGGGCCTTCGGGAAATGGGGGATCGGAGGTCTGGGTAGCGGGCAAACACCCAATGATAGGGGGTTCGACGAATTTTACGGCATGTTGGACCAGGGGCATGGACATCGCCACTTTCCCAGTTACCTCATCTACAATAACAACAAGGTCGTAATCGGAAACACGGTAGATTCTGGAGGAAATACCAGCGCCAATCCGGCAGACCGGATCCAGCATACCCACGACGCCTTTACGGTCAATGCACTCCAGTTTATCGAGGACCAACAAGACCGGGCCTTCTTTTGCTACCTTGCTTTCACGCTGCCTCATACCGAAATCATTGCCAGCGATGCTGTGTTGAATACTCCAGAGTTCGATCCTTCCCTTTGGCCGGAAACATATACGGCAGATACCTCTATTCACATAAGGCAAACCCAGCCCCATCGGAATTTCGGAGCGGAACTCCGCATGATCGACAACTCCGTCGGGGCGATCATCGCCAAGCTTGATGAACTCGGCCTCACCGATAACACGCTGCTTATTTTCACCTCGGATAACGGGGGGCAGGAGCAGTATGTGTGGGGAAATGCACCTTCCATCTATTTCAATGCCAACGGCATTTTGCGTGGCGGGAAGCAGGATAGCTATGAAGGGGGCCTGCGCGTCCCCATGCTAGCAAAATGGCCGGGGCATGTCCCTGCCGGGACGACGAGCGATCTGCCTTGCTACTTTGCCGATATCTTTCCCACCGCATGTCAAATCCTGGGAATGCGTCCGCCGATCTATATCGACGGGCTCTCTTTTCTGCCCGAGCTTATGGGGGATAGTGAAAACCAGAAAAAGCATCGCTACCTTTTCTGGTCGCATCAGGCCGGATCGCTGGATCATGCCGTACGTGCCGGGAAATGGAAGGCAGTCAAGCGCGGGGGCAATGCAATTGAGCTCTACAATCTTGAAACCGACCCGTCGGAAACGTCTAATGTGGCTTCCAGCAACGCGGCAATTGTGCAGGAAATGCAACGCATCATCACCCGGGAATATGTTCCGGACCTTGGGGCATCCGGACCGTCGGCATCGTCTCCGGTCTATCCGAACCATCCATAGAACAATCTTGGCGAATTCGAAAGCCAGTACAGGTGCCAACACTAAGACGGTGGTTTAAGATTTTGATCAAAGCGGCTTTCTCTGAGAGGGGATTAGATCGGGCCGGAAAGGTTTTCCCTCCTTTCCTGCCTTTTTTCATTCTGACTCGAAACGCAAGAGGCCACAGGTAGGTAAAAGGCTCTAAACCGCTTCAAATAAAAACCCCGCCCGAGTGAGGCCACGTTGCCGTGTCCAACTCGGCTCACGTGGCGGGAAGGGCGCGGTTTCTACATTCCAGATTATGGAAGGGTTACAGCGAGGCGTATTCCTTGACGAGGGAATTGCCCACGATGTCGCGCTGGATCTGGTTGGTGCCTTCGTAGATCTGGAGGATCTTCGCGTCGCGCACCATCTTTTCGGCTCCAGTTAAGGAACTTCCCCCTCCCTCTACGGATCGTAGCTGACTAGGCTTCGTCTTTATGCAATC
>DAOVNC010000331.1 GCA_030630445.1 Kiritimatiellales bacterium
AGCATGCTGGCCAAACGGTTGCCTTCGATCCTGCCGTCGATGTCGCTCGACGAGGCGCTGGAGACGACCAAGATCCACAGCATATCCGGCTCGCTCAAATCGCACCAGGCACTGGTGGCGCGCCGCCTGTTCCACTCGCCGCACCACACCATTTCCGACGCTGGCCTTGCTCGGCGGCGGAACCAATCCGATGCCCGGCGCGGTGAGTCTTGCCCACCACGGCGTCCTATTCCTTGCCGAGTTGCCCGAATTCCAGCGCAGCGTGCTCGAAGTGATGCGCCAGCCGCTCGAAGACGGCGAGGTCACCATTGCCCGCTCCGCCGCCAGCGTCACCTATCCCTGCCGCTTCATGCTTGTTGCGGAAATGAACCTGTGTCCGTGTGGGTATCAAACCGATCCCAAGCGCGAGTGCCGCTGCTCTCCCACGCAGATCGCGCCGCCGCCGACACCATCGAACCCCACCATATTTCCGAATCCATCCAATATCGTACGCTGGATCGGCAGTTGTGGGTTTGAGCGGAGAAAAGAAGTGGCTACAATATGGCTCATCGTAGATTTTTATGGCGATTTATGTGCCAAAGGCACAACACACCTTAGCATGGGGCACCGCCCCATGTGTTCCAGATCCCCATCCACATTTGCCCTGTAGGGGCAACACAAACCGGAACATTGTGTTGCCCCTACAGGGCAATGTGGTTCTTCTGCCAGAGTCCTTGGGCGTTGCCCAAGGCTAAAATGTGTTGCGCCGTCAGCGCATTTAGTCAGATCTTAAAAGCCTCTCTCCGGCAACCCTCATCCGATGTCACCATAAAAATCTACGAAGAACCTACAATATTTCCAAAAAGTCGCTTGCCTTCAGTTTTAGTGGAGCGCGTTTTTTCCCCGTGGTTGCTTCGACGGTGCGGACGGCCCAGCGGTTCGTATCCGGATCGCCGACCTTTACGGTGTAGGTTCCTTCTGCAAAAACGCCGGGTTGGAAGCGGTTGCCTTTGATGCGCAGGGCGTAGACGAGGTTGCCGCTCTCTTTTTCGAACACCTGCACCACGGGATCCGTCGCGTCAGCGACAACTAGCTCGGGCAGCCAAGCAGTTGGCTTGCGGCCATAGTTCGATTGCTGCGTCACGCTGATGGGCCAGCCGGGGTAGGGGGCGCCGTCGCCTTTTGTTGCGTAGCGGGGCCAATTGGCCATTTCAATCTCTCGGGTAGTTTGGTCAAAACGGATGATACCGTAGCCGGGCATCCGGTCATGCAGGGCGGCGGGTTGGTGGCCACTGGATTTCCCGCCGGGGTTGGCCACGGCGTGCATGGTGATCTTGTTGCCCCATCCATCGAGGAACTCGCCTAGGTGTTCGGGCATGCCGGGGGTTCTGTTTTTTCCGGGCGCGAGGGGTTTCCACGAGCGCGGGAAATAGTTGGCGATCGAGGGCACGCAGATGCTCCATCCGCTGTCGCCAAACTCGTCGATGCCGTGTTGGGCGGTGGTGGCAAGGTGCTGGTCGCCGCCGATCATCAGGGTGTAGCCTTTCCGGAGCGCGCGCAGTGCCTTGTTGCGTCCATTCACCGGCCAGCCGTTGGTGTCGGGATCCTGCTCGATTCCCCCTGTTTTGGTGCGCCAGGTGTGCAGCTGGGAAAAGACGGTGGCGGTGAGCGAGGCCTTCATGGCCGCGCCGTCGCTCCAGTCTTCGGCCCATTTTTCGATGAACGCAAGCTGCCGGTTTCCGAGCAAAACCAGTTGGGAGTCGTCACCCGATTTGGCTTCCGCCGAACCCGGCCCGGTCTTGAACTTGCGGTCTTCGATGACCGCGAAGCTCATGTGTCCCCAGTTGAGTGCCGTGAAATATACGCCGATGCCCTGTTCCACCGGGCGGGGATCGACGGGGTCGGGGAGGTTTGCGGTTTGCGTGCGCTCGACCATTTTAACGAAATCCGCCGGCGCCGTGTAGCCTCCGTCGTTCTGGCGCTTGGCGTGGCGGCCACCCTGTCCCCACAGGTTGCCTTGGAAGACGTCGTGGTCGTCGGGGATGCAGACGGTGGGGATGTCGCACGTGAGATCGCGGAACGCCCACATGTAGACGTACCATTTGTAGAGATAGTCCAGATCGCGCGCGCGGCTATCGGGAAAGGAGGGGCTGGCGGATTCGTAGACCTGGTCGCCCGAGAAAAAGAGCAGGTCGGGTTCTTGCTGAACCACGCTGGCGGTGATGTCCGCATGCGGGAACCAGGTACCCTCAATCCAGTTTCCTTTGCGCCCTTCCTGGTAGCGTCCGCCAGCGCTCACCGAACGGGAAAGGTTGTGGTTTCCTGTAAATGCGGCGACGACAAATTCTTGTTTTTCGCGCGGGTTCTGTTGAATGGTGCCGCTCCACGGTTGTTCCCCCGGGAGGGATTTCGGGGCGGTTACGCGGTAGGGAACCTTCCGGGTGTCGTCCCAGTTTTCAATGCGGAAGACCGCCGTGAAGGACGCGGGATCAATGTCCGCCGTCGCAATGGTTTTCCACTTTTCCCCTTTCTGGATTTCGAGGGTTGCACCTTTGAGGCGGCTTTCCGGCAGGGGTGCCATTTGGGCGGATATTTTGAGAATCTTGCGGCTGACGGTGTAGTGGGTTCCAATCACCGGGCCGAGCCGCCGGTCGGCATGGGCGGCGATGCGGTCGCCGGAACCTTGCCAGTCGTTGAACCAGAAATGGGCGATCGATTTCTTTTGCTGCCCCGGATCGGCCGCGAGCGCAATGTTTCCGGTTAGGCGGCTTGCGGGCAGTGTGCCGGTGGCTTCCCCGATCACAGCACCGCTGCGGGTGTTATGCGCCCGAACCACGAGATTCCAGGAATTCGCCGATTTCTTCTTTGCGGAGCAGACGAGGGTTATGTGCTTGCAGTCGAACCCCGGTTTTTTCTTGCTGCGGACCAGCGGGGCGGACTCTGTGTAGAGGCCTATTTCGTTGTCGTGGATGAAGACGCGTCCGAGATGATCGATGCCGACAAAGATGCCCGCGCCCGGTCCGGGGGTTTGGTGGATGAGGGCCGCTCCCCGATAGTCCATCTTGCCGTTGCCTGCCCCGATCAGGAATCCCGCCGCGCCATCCGGTATAGTTGAAATATCCGATTCGATCCGGCCCAGCTCGACACTCAGTTTAAAGGAATTGCCGGTCGAATTCAGGTCGTGGCTGAGCAGGTGCAGGGTGCGCAGGGGCAGGTTGCGGTTGGGGATGCATTCAATGCGCCCGTCCGCAATGCGCCAGTCCTGGAGCCGGTTGGCCCACGTTTCCGCTCCGATCCACGCTTGATCTGGAACACGTTCCATAGAAAGTTCAAAAGAAGGCTCCGCCTGCGCCATGGAAAGCGCGAAAACCATAGTACAACCCACTGCCAATAAACGTTTCATCTCTTGCTCCTACTCTTTCGATTGTTAAAAATCTAAAAACAAAACCTGATTCGAACAGGTTTCTTTCTTGCTACCATGAGGGACGGTAGCATGCCGATAAAAATGGACACGAATCGCGCATTTTGATTCAGGGAAGGGCGCTTTGAATTTGCGCGGATCCGCCAAGGACGATAGTCTCACCCCGAATTTTAAGAAAAGGAGATACCCATGAGAAGACGCGCATTTCTGAAATCGACCTTTATGGCAACCGCGGCATTCGGAGCTGCTCAGTTCGCGTTGGCCAAGCAGGACAAGCCCAATATCCTTTTTATTATTTCCGACGACCAGTGCTACGAAACGATTCGTGAGTTTGGCCTTGTGGATATCGACACGCCGAATCTTGATAGGCTGGTGAAGCATGGAACCACTTTCACCCACGCCTACAACATGGGCTCGTTTTCCGGCGCGGTCTGCGTGGCCAGCCGAACCATGCTCAACACCGGTTCGAGCGTGTGGAATTCGCAACGGATCTTTAATAGCGTCGGGGAGTATCAGAAGGATATCGACGAGGGGCGCCTCTGGCCGCAATACATGAAAAGCGCCGGATACCGCACCTATTTTACGGGGAAATGGCATGTGGGTTCATGGAGCAAGGGGTTTGCGGAAAAAGTCTGTGAGCAGGTTTTCGATGTTCATGCCGACATCCGGGAGGGCATGCCGAAACAGACCCCCAAGGGGTACAACCGACCGGGC
>DAOVNC010000433.1 GCA_030630445.1 Kiritimatiellales bacterium
GATGCTGCCGAACGAAAAGGCAAAGTCCCACGCCTTGACCCAGCCGGGATGGTCGACCTTATTGCGGAACTCGATGGTCACCGCGCGAAAGATCAGACCCAGCAACACCAGCATCATCGCAAGATAGAGCCCACTGAAAACCGTCGCGTAGACCGGCGGAAAAGCGGCAAACAGCGCGCCGCCACCGGTGAGCAGCCAAACTTCGTTTCCGTCCCAAAAGGGTTCGATGGAATGGATGAATGCCGTGCGTTCGCCCTTCTTTTTGGCGAAAAGATGCCAGAAGCCGACGCCAAGGTCGAAGCCATCCAGAATGGCGTAGCCGATCATGAGAATGCCGACGAGCAGGAACCAAACAATTTGCAGCGTTTCCATTATGCGGCCTCCCCTTCGATGGGTTCAATGGGTTCGGGGCCTTTGTGGAACTGCCGTCGAAGCAGGTAGATCCAGAGGCCGAACAACAACGAATAGATGAGCGAGAACATGATGATCGAGGCCAGCACCTGACCCGCGGGAACGGAGGCGGAAATCGCCTTCTCGGTGCGAAGCAGGCCATAAACCACCCAGGGCTGGCGCCCCACCTCGGCGGCCATCCAACCCACCTCGTTTGCCAAGAAAGGGATCGGGACGGTGAGTGCCGCCGCCCAGAGATAGACCTTGTGGTCGAGCAGTTTTCGGGTCAGCCAGAACACCACGCCAAGGAAGGCGACGAGGGCCATCCACATGCCCATGTAGAACATGAGATGGAACGACCAGAACGAGAGCGCCACCGGCGGACGATCTTCCGGTGCAAAGTCCTTCAATCCCTGCACCTCGGTATCGAACTTGCCGCCGATAAACAGGCTGACCATGCCGGGAATCCGGATGGCAAAGTCATTTTTTTCCTTCACCTCGTTCGGCCAGCCGAAGAGCATCATCGGCGCATGGGTCTGCGTTTCCCAAATCCCTTCGAAAGCCGCCAGTTTGGCGGGTTGCGTTTCCGCCACCTGATGACCGTGATGGTGGCCGACAAACATGGTGAGCATGATCACCATGAAACATGGAACAATGGCCGTGCGCATTGAATGGCGGGCAAATGCCACATGGCGGCCTTTGAGCACCTGCCAGGCCGAAGTTCCGAGAATAAAAAATACGCCGACCGTCAGGGCGCCGGTCACCACATGGAAGTAGCGCGGCAACGTGGAGGGATTGAACACCGCTTCCCAGAAATTCGTCAACTGGGCGCGCGAGACCTCCACCCCATTGACCAGCTCGGTCACGATTTCATAGCCGGCGGGCGTCTGTTGCCACGAGTTGGCCACCACGATCCAGAAAGCGGAGAACGTCGCACCGAGCGCAACCATCAGGCTCGAAAACCAGTACATGCGTTGCGAAACCTTCTTGCGGCCATAGAGCAGGATGCCAAGGAAACTCGATTCAAGAAAGAAGGCGAATATCCCCTCGGCGGCGAGCGGCGCACCAAAAATATCGCCTACGAAGCGGGAATAGCCCGCCCAGTTCGTCCCGAACTGAAACTCCATCGTGATGCCCGTCGCCACCCCGACTATGAAGGTGATAGCGAAGATTCGCGTCCAGAAGCGCGCAAGCTGCCGAAAAACCGGATTGCCGTTTTCCTGGTAGCGCGTGTTGTACATGAAGATCATCCAGCCGAGGCCGATGGTCAGCGGCGGGAAGATATAGTGGAACATGATCGTCAGGGCGAATTGTATCCGTGCAAGCAAGACCGCATCCATGGCTGCTACTCCTTTTTTGCCAACCTTAAAACACGTACATATTATGCGTGAATTAGTTTATGGATACCCGCATCAAAAAAGCATTTCAATGCCAATCTACCGTTTCCTGCAACCTGATCCCTACTGTTGGGCGGCTTTGAATGCGGCGTAGGGGCTGGAGATGGAGGTTCCAGCGTAGGACAGGCCATTGAAGTTGGCCTTGGCCGGTTCGTAGACTTCGACGAAATCACCAAAGTTGGAGTTTTCCCACTGGGTGCCGTCGGGGTTCAGACCGCCCACCGCGATGACGGAGCCGTAGCCTGCTGGATAGATCGGGGTTCCGGTCGGTTCGTTTCCGGCCGAAGCATAGAGGGTGATGCCGTTTTGCGCGGCGTAGTCCATGGCAGATTCCATAAAGGTGCTATCGACTTCGGAACCCCAACTCATGTTAACGATTTTCACGCCGGAGTTGGCGGCATATTCGAGGGCGCGCATGATGGTGTCGGAGCTGGTCATTCCATTTTCATCAAAGGTTCGTATCGCCAGCACCGGAACCCCGGTTTCGGCAGCGGTCGCGCCAAGCGGAGTAATCGCGCCCGAAGCAACCATAGCCGTCAACGTGCCATGGCCCGTCGGATCGCTCATCTCTTCGGAGGGGCTCAAGGCATTGTAGGTTCCGCGAATAAACGACAGTTCGGCATATTTTGGATCGAGGCCGGAATCGAACACGGCCACGGCGGTTTCGCCAGGCTGCAAGTGCAGGTTGATCCCTGCGCCGGATCCGGACAGCGAAACCGATTCATTGCCAATCCGCGGAAACGCCAGATTGAGTTCCGCGGCTTCGACACCCTCGTGCGCCTTCGCAATCTTCATGGCCTCTTCCACCGACATGCCCTCGTTGAGCTTGATGCGGTAGATACCGGGAGGATCGATGACCTCGACCACGGTTCCTCCGAGCTTCCTTAGCAAGGCTTTCAGGTCGTCGATATCGGATCCTTCGCCAAAACCCACCATGATTTCGCCACGGATATATTTCACCCCGTCTTTGCCTTCGATGATATCGAGTATCTTTTTCTTTTTTGCAAGCGGTTGGGCGGCGGTGGGGTTGCCGTCGGAATAGATGCGGATGGAGGCGATCTGGTAGAGTTCGCCGAGCGGGCTATCAATCTTCCGCCATTCCAGCAAGTAGCTGTTCGGGCTGACGAGCTGCCC
>DAOVNC010000337.1 GCA_030630445.1 Kiritimatiellales bacterium
GAACAAAAGGAAAAAACATCCTCCGCTAATGAATGGTATCTGGGCATTAAGGAGCTTCAGGTGTTCGGGCGGGCGGCAGACACAGTGGGCATTCTTGGTTTTTCGCCCTCCACCAACCGTATTGCCGCCGGAGAGAATACATTTTTATCATGGGAAGTTAAGGGCGTTGACAGCATCGTGATTTATCCCGGCATCGGATCGGTGGATAGTGCTACGGACGCGACCGGCATGGGATCGCTACTTGTTTCGCCGATCGAATCCACCACCTACCTGATGGTGGCCACCAATCGGTACAACGTCTTTACCAACTTTGTTTCTGTGACAGTTGATAATCAGATTGCTCCGATTCAAATCAGCGAGTTCGTGGCGGATAATAAATTGTCGTTGCAGGATGGGTATGGGGATTCCTCCGACTGGATCGAGCTTTTCAATCCGCATGCCGAGGCGGTGGATCTTACGGGATATGGTCTCAGCGATAATCCCGCATCGCCCATGAAATGGGTTTTCCCTGCGGTATCGATTCCTGCGCATGGCCACCTGATTATTTTTGCTTCGGGCAAGAATGAATCCGTCGACCCCAAGGGCTTCCTGCATGCAGACTGGAAGCTGAGTTCTGTCACTGACGATCTGGTTTTGACGAAGCCGGATGGCGTGACGACGATCGACAGCATTCTCTCGTTCCCCGCCCAAGACAACGATCTGGCCTATGGGCGGAACCTCGAGGGCGAATGGTGCTTCATGGAGCCGACACCAACAGCGCTTAACCGAACCGTTGAATACGAAGGATGGCTGAATTCCCTGGAATTCAGCCACAAGCGCGGCTTTTATACCAATGCATTTACGCTGGCCATTTCCAATCCGAATCCCGGCTCTACGGTAACGGTTTCTCTGGACGGAACGGAACCCACTGGAACCTATGGCGGCGCGATTGGAATTACAGGAACAAAAACGGTTCGGGCGAGGGTTGCGCGACCAGGCTACCGGTCACCCAGAACCAAGACCCATACCTACATCTTTATCGAGGACGTCGCGACCTCTTCGGTCATGAATCCGTCTATTGCCCAGGATCCTCTTTATGCCACGCGACTGAAAACCGGTTTGATGGATCTGCCCACACTGTCGATCGCAGTGCCTGAACTGCCGGATGATTACATTAAATGCGAAGCCTCTGTCGAGGTGCTGTGGCCAGATGGCACAAAAGGCGTGCAGGAAAACTGCGGCATGGTGCGCTATGGCGGTTCCCGGCAGAGTTTCGTCAAGAAGAACTACCGGCTCAAATTCCAGAAGGAATACGGCGCCCGCAAACTTCAGGCCCCTCTGTTCGAGGGCATGGACCACGGGTTCCCGGCGAAGGATTCGTTCGATGAGTTGGAACTCGGCGGCGGATCCCACGACATGAGCGAACGGGGGTTCTATATGTCGGCTCGCTTCGTCGAGGATACCACGATGGATATGGGGAGCCTAAACCCGCATGGACGGTTTGTGCACCTTTACATCAATGGAACCTACTGGGGTCAGTTTCATTTGCGCGAAAGATTGATCGAGCATTTTCTGGCGGATTATCTTGGCGGCGATGATGAGGAATACTTCAATGTCCGGGGCAACGACAATGTTAGCTCAGGCTTTGTTCCGGGCACACCCGATCCCGTGTACCGCTCGTCATGGAACCGAGTGCGTTCATTGGGCGGAAACTATCAGGCCGTGAAAGACTATCTGGATGTTCCGCACCTCATCGACTTCATGCTGCTCTGGTTTTACGGCGACTGCGAAGCTGAATACCGCGCCGCAGGGCCGGTTGATGCAGGTTCTGGATTTAAGTTCTGGACAGCGGATTCCGATGGGTTTTTGCGGACAACGTCGGCCGACAAAACCGGAAACACCGGGCCGGGCACATTATTCGGATGGTTAAACAATGAGGCCGACCCCGACTTTAAGATCCTGCTTGCCGACCGGATTCAGAAACACTTTTTCCATGACGGCGCCCTGACTCCCGCACAAAACAGCGCACGGCTTTCAACGCGCATGACAGAGATTGAGGATAGCCTGATTGCCGAATGCGCCCGCTGGGGCTACCGCACCCCGGCAAACTGGATCAGTGCCGAGCAAGACATTCAAAACAACATGTTCCCCGGGCGCACCACACAGCTGTTCGGATACCTGCGAAATCGCGGATTCTATCCCCCCTTTGACGCACCCCTTTACAACCAGCAGGGCGGAAGTGTCAGCAATGGCTTCGAGGTCACCATGAGCAGTGGCACTGCGGGCTCCATCTATTATACGCTGGATGGTTCCGACCCTCGGCTTCCGGGCGGGGCAATTTCCCCCTCCGCGCTCATCTACAACAGTGGCCAGACCCTTGAATCCCTTGTAAACACTGGCTCAACATGGCGCTATTGGGACAACGGTGCGCTCCCCGCCAGCAACTGGATGACGGCCCAATACTCCGACTCGGCATGGGGGGAAGGTTCGGCGGAGCTGGGCTATGGGGACGGGGATGAAAGCACGGTGCTGGACTATGGCCCCAACGCCGCACAAAAATATATTACGACCTACTTCCGAAAAACATTTTCCTGCGCCGATGCTTCATCCGTGAACAGCCTTGCCCTCAACCTATTGCGGGACGATGGTGCCGTCATCTACCTCAATGGAATTGAGCTTGCACGCCACAATATGCCTGCTGGTCAAATCACATCCGAAACCTTGGCTTCCAGCGCCGTTGGCAACGCCGAAGAGAGCATCTTTTACCCGCTAGCTCTGCCATCGAGCCTGCTTCAAACAGGAGAAAATCTACTGGCGATTGAAGTACACCAAGCGGATCTAGCAAGTTCCGACCTTAGTTTCAATCTGGGACTCAACAGCATCGAGAACAATGCCGCGCTCACCTTGGCCATCACATCCAATACCGTCATCCGATCGCGCATCTGGACTGGATCGGAATGGAGCGCCCTCAACGAAGCCCGATTCCTGATGGAAGAAAGGGTCCCGGCAGCGATAGGCAACTTAATGATCACCGAACTTCACTACAACCCTTCCGGCTACCTCGACGACCATGAGTTCATCGAAATATGGAATGCCTCCCCCAACCTCGTCGATCTCACTGGCGTAACCTTGTCCGGCGGCGTGACATACACTTTCCCCGATGGGTTCGTACTCGACCCATTCGCATTTGCCGTCATTGTTGAAAATGAATTCCAGTTCCAGGATCGCTACCAGATCGCATCCTCACCTTGGTACCACGCAGGAATAACCGTTTGCGGAAAGTGGTCCGGAAAGCTGGGAAACAGTGGCGAGCAGATCGCATTGCTCGCCGCGAATGGAGCGGAAATCCTGACCGTGTCCTACAAAACCGACACGGATTGGCCACAGCGAGCGAATGGGAAAGGCAGCTCCCTTGAAGTGAAAGCCCCCCTCTCCCTTCCACCCGTGCAACCCGCGAAAAACCAGCAACTAGCATCCGGAACAGCCTGGCAGTCCAGCGCCCTCAACCATGGCTCCCCGGGGCGGTTTGATGCCTTCCCTCGAGATGTGGTGATCAACGAAATTCTTTCGCATACGGACGCCGAGACCGACTGGATTGAACTTTACAATACCGCAAACGAAAGCGTGGACATCTCCGGTTTTTACCTGAGCGACAATTTCGATATGCCGTTCCGCTACAGCATTCCAGCCGAGACCCTCATTCCCGCAAAGGGCTATCTCAGTATCGGGGCAACGGAACTTGGGTTTGCCTTCAGTGAACTGGGATCGGATGCGTTGCTGCTCACCGCCGCCGGAACCAATGTGATGCGCTTCGTGGATACGGTTGATTTTCCTGCGGTCGCACGTGAAGAACCCTTTGGCCGATGCAAGCGGTCGGATGGGGAATATGACTTCACCGAACTCGTGGCCACCAGCCGGGACATGCCCAACACCGCGCCCCGGATCGGCCCGCTGGTTTTCAGCGAAATCATGTACGGTCCGGAAACCGGAAAGGTGGAATATGTTAAAATCGAAAACCTCACGGAGGCCTCCGTACCGC
>DAOVNC010000378.1 GCA_030630445.1 Kiritimatiellales bacterium
CAACACGAAAAAAGCCGCCCCGAAAAGGACGACTTTCGCTATGTCTGGAAATCCCGGTTAGAACTTTATAACCAGTACCAGTGCACCACGGAAACCGTCTCCAGAATACGTTGCCTCCCCTGTGTTTCCAAAGATCTCAACCTCTATCTCACTAGAGAAACCACCGATTCCGGCCTCGACCCCCAACTCAACGAACTCTCCCAAAAGGAAGAATACGCCGCCTTTAATTCCATAGAGAATATAAGGAGCACTTCCTTCTGAAAATCCCGAAATATTGACTGTGGCACCACCCAAACCAACATATGGAGCCAATTCAAAAACCACAAATTCTCCGGCCTTCGCAATAAAACCTCCTTCAATCATCCCGCCAAATGCCGACAATTCAACTTCATCACCATTGCCGTATTTCCCGCTATTCCCTCCCAAAAATATTCCTCCACCAAACAACCCTCCGACGTTCGGATTGTTCTTCGACCAAAACCGCTTAACCGCCAAAACTTCAAGTTGCCCGCCACCTTCGTCCTCAAGGGCTCCTGAGTTAATAATGTTGGACTCAACCTCATCAACTCCCGAAGCACTCCCGAGCGAAACTCGGATTGAAAAATCTTTTGACTCTTTCTCTTGAGCTTCTTCCCCAATGGCTGACATTCCACAGACCATCGCTAGTACAACAATTCCTTTGATATAACTCTTCATAATTCCCCTTCTGGTTAATTGATTCACCCCTAACCCTGCCTACATCCGCGTGATATACGTACGAAGGGAACAAGGTTTCCGAATTTCGGAAAGATTGTCAATATTTGGCTTTCGGAAGATTCTAAAAATCTTCTTAACCTCATGCAAAAGGACTTTTCGGGAAAGGCGACGAGGCGGAGCATATCGATCCCCTCGGATACTCTGGGGTTTCTGTTGCCGTGATCGTAAACGAGGCGCGTTGATTCAGCTTGTGCGAGCAAGGGTTCGGTCAACGTTCAGCGTTTTTCTCAACGCGGCTGGCGCGAAGCCATTCTGGAGGAACGACAGATCACCACGCGTCTACGATCAGAATCGGTACTATCGGAAATTCGACTCCCCTTATTGTCCATAGACGCAGATTCCGTACTGGGCAATGTCTTGCCGAAGGGAGGTTTTCTTGATGGATGAAGCCGTTAGCAGGTCGATGGAGGCATGCAGGCTATCCTCAAGCCCATGAAGCAACCCAAAGAACGTTCGGGCATATTCGGCAGGCGCGGCATCGTGGAACGAAACACAGAAATCAATATCGCTCCCTGCGTGCTGATCACCCCGGGCATACGAACCAAAGAGATCAAGCCGACTCACGTTGTAATGAGCACAGATCGGTTCGACCCTTTCTTTTATTTCCTGCAAGTCCATGGGAGAAAGCTAGGTAGGAAACCGTGCCGTTGGCAATTCTAAATTCAAGTCGTGCGAGGTCGGTACTGGAGTACCGGCCCACAAAGAAAGCCGCGCCACCGTAGACGAGGCATCTTGCCTCGTTCAGGATGAACACAGGATACCTCTATCCATTGCAAAGCTATCCTCATCGCACAAGCCCGCCCAAATGCGGCAAGATGCCGCATCTACATTTTACGCATTCACAAGATGCCCGACCTCGAAGCCGGCGTCTTCGATCATCTGCTTGTCGGCGTTGAAATCCTGCCCGCCGGTCGTCAGATACCCGTTGGTGAACATGGAGTTGGCCGGGTAGAGCGAGAGCGGCTGGAGGCCGCGCAGGCAGGTTTCGCGGCCCCCGGCAATGCGGACTTCGGCATAGGTCAGAATGAAGCGGAACATGGCGAGCGTGCGCAGGCAGTCGTTCGGCGTCAACCGCTCCTGCCCTGCCAACTTGGTTCCCTCGCGCGGATCGAGAAAATTGATCGGCGCGGAATCGGTGTCGAGTTCCTTGAGCATCATGCCGAGGTCGACGCGGTCTTCGAGGGTTTCGCCCATGCCGATCAAGCCGCCGCAGCAAAGGTCTAGCCCTGCCTTCTTGACGGTGCGCGCGGTTTCGACACGGTCTTCGAATTTATGCGTGGAGCAGATGGAGGGATAAAAGTTGGCGGAGGTTTCTAGGTTGTGGTTAAAGCGGTCGACGCCGGACTCCTTTAAGCGGAGAGCCTTTTCCTCGGTTAGAAAGCCCATGGAGGCACACAGTTCGAGCTGCGGGTTTTGCTCTTTGATTTTTGCGGCGGCTTCGCAAATGGTCTGCATCTCGTTTTCGGAAGGGGCACGGGAACTGGTGACGACGCAATAGCGCAGTGCCTGCATATCCATCGCCTCCTTGGCTCCGGCCACGATCTCGTCGGCTGATTCCATTTCATATTCCTCGACATCGGCCGTGGAACTTTTGGACTGGCTGCAGAACGAGCAGTCTTCCGGGCAGGCTCCGCTCTTGGCGTTTTTCAGTACATGCAGGCTAACCTTTTTACCGAAGAAATTCTTGCGGATCAGATACGACGCCTGCAGCACGTCCAGCAGCTCGTCGTCGGACGATTCCAGCACCGCCAGCGCCTCGTTGCGGGTAATCGGCTCGCCGCCATCCAAAATTCGGTGTGCCAGTGCCTTCCAATCCATGACCGTTCCTCTCATGTTTACAATGAAGCGCCGGAGACTATAGGCCGCTTCAAAAGAAGTAAATGAAGGATGGGGCCTAAATTACAGGCTCCGGGCAACCGCTTCCAACCGCTGCCGCACGGCCGCATCGAGAGAAGGAAGCTCGGCGGCAACGATGGCGGCGCGGTAGTCCTCGATGTTCTTTGCGCCCATGCAAATGGTGTGCGCACCGGGGCGGTCGAGTATCCAGCGGATGGCCGCCTGCGCCATGGTCATCCCCTCCGGCAGGCCGTCGGCCAAAACGGAAAACCTTGTGTAGTCTTCGTTCTTGCACCCGTTGGAACGGGTATCGTCGGAGCGGAATTCCGGGTTTTGGCCAAAATATTTTCCGCTCAACCGCCCCTGCGCCATGACTCCGCGCAACTGCGTTCCGAGATGGTTGTCCTGTGCGAGTTTCCACATATTGGAATTCTCACCAAGCAGGTTGGTGGAAAACTGGACCACCTCGGCCGCGTCGTGCCTCACCATCTTTTCCAGCAGCTGGAAGTTGTTGGTCGAAATACCGTAGGAGCGGATCTTGCCCTGGGTCTTGGCCTCTTCGAGCACGGCTCGTCCGGCCTCAAGCTTTTCGACCTCGGGAGCGCAGTGGTAGAGATAAACGTCGATATAGTCGGTGCCAAGCCGTTTCAGCGACCCTTCAAGGCTGGGCATAATGGTCCCCGGGCTTGAGTCGTCCTCGCGCGTATTGCCCGGCCCGACGCGATAGCCAAACTTGGTCGAAACAATCCATTGCCCGCGGCGACCCTTAACCGCCGCCCCCACGCGCCGCTCGGATTCGCCCGCGCTGTACTGCTCGGCGGTGTCGATGGAATTCACCCCAAGATCGCCCAGCTCATGGATCATGCGGATAAC
>DAOVNC010000162.1 GCA_030630445.1 Kiritimatiellales bacterium
CCCACCGCCACCATGAGCCATAGCGGCGCATCAACCGGCTTCGGATCAACCAACCGGGCCACACCCGATTTCGCCACCTCGAAACCCACCACCAGCAAAGCAATGGAAAGTACCAGCGTGGCCACGGCCTCGATGCGCCCGTGGCCGAACGGATGCTCCTCGTCGCTCGGCTTGCGCGACCATTGGAACCCCAGCGCAACCACCAGGCTGCTGCCCATGTCCGTCAAGTTGTTCGTGGCATCGGCCAGCAGCGAAACGCTACCCGAAACCAGCCCCAGCCAGCCCTTGACAACGCACAGCACCAAGCTCAGCACCGTGCTTACCCATCCCTCCAGCATCCCGATGCGCGTGCGGTTTTCCGTGCTGTCTGGAGGAAGGTTCCGATCGAGAACCCGCCGCAGCAGGAAGCCCATCATCGGGCACGGAATTTTATGTTTTTTCTTTTCCACGGTTCACCTAGGACCGATCGGCCGAATCCGGCCGATCACGTTTCAAGCATCACGAAAACGGGCGCTCCGAAAAACGGAACGCCCGAAAGGATAGACTAATTGGGAATCGGAAGTCTACTTAACCTTTTCCTCCCTATGCCAGAAGAGCACCACCGGGGTCGCCACGAAGATGGACGAGTAGGTGCCGACCATGATGCCGATGCACAGCGCCAGGGCGAAGTCCTTGACCGCGCCATCGCCAAAGATCAGCAGCATGACCACCGTCAACAACGTGGTGAACGAGGTGAGCACGGTACGGCTGAGCGTCTGGTTGATCGAAAGGTTGGCGATCTCCTTGTAGGATTTCCCCTTCACCAGCTTGAGATCTTCGCGGATGCGGTCGAACACGACGATCGTGTCGTTGACCGAATAACCAACGATCGTAAGCAGCGCCGCAATGATCGGCATGCTCAGTTCCTGGCCCATCGCGCAATAGATTCCGATCGTAATCAAAACGTCGTGCGCCAGTGCGGTGATCGCGCCCATGGCGAAGGCAAATTCGAAGCGGATCGAGATGTAGATAATGATTCCGATCAGCGCGAAGATGAGAGCCTTGATGCCCTTGCTCTTCAGCTCGTCGCCGATCTGGGAGCCGACGCTGTCGTTCTTCACATCCCGATAGTTTCCTTCGAGCGCCTTCACCGCTTTGAGCGCCGGTTCGGACTCCTCGCCGGAAGCACCCACTTTGACTTCAAGGAACTCCTTACCGGACACGTCGGACTCATAAGCCACCTTTGCGGAGGGGAAGCCCACCAACGCCAAGGCCTCGCGGACGGCATCGCCATCCTGCTTCTGGTCGAACTCGAAGGACATCACGGTTCCTCCCGTAAAGTCCACGCCGAGGTTGGCATCGCCCTTGGAGGCGAACAGCCCCCATGTTCCGACAATCACCAGGATCGACAGGACGGCCGCAATCTTGCGCTTGCCGATGAAATCGAACGAGGCGTTGGCCAGTCCGGGGATCGACAGCATCTTGAGCGACTTGATCATCTTGTGGTCCGCCAACGTGTTGAAGAACAGGCGGGTAATCACCAGAACGATAAACATGCTGACGAGGATACCGGCGCTCAACGTGACGGCAAACCCGCGGATGGGACCGGATCCCTGCCAGAACAGGATGACGGCAACCAGCAATGTCGTGACGTTCGCATCGAGGATGGTGCTGAGCGCCTTGTTGTAGCCGGCATTGATGGCGCCGGAAATCGACTTGCCGACCTTCCATTCCTCGCGCATGCGCTCGAAGATCAGCACGTTGGCATCCACGGCCATGCCGATGGTCAGCACAATGCCGGCAATGCCGTAGAGCGTGAGGGTTGGCAGACTCACCGCGCCCCCCTCCAGCGAACCGGAAAGCACGCCCAGGAACCCGGCGGCCACCACCATGCCCGCAGGCAGGAGCAACAGCACAAAGATCAGCGATAGGTTGGCGATGAGTCCCGGCAGCATGTAGTAGAGTGCCATGAAAACGAGTACGCCAACGCCCCCATAGATGAGCGCCTTCTTGCCTCCATCGATGGAGCTTTGGCCTAGTGTTGGGGCAACAGTGCGTTCCTCGACAATCTTGACGCGGCCCGGCAATGAACCGGCACGCAGGGCATTCACAAGGCGGCGAGCCTCCTGCAGGGAGAAGCTTCCGGAAATTGAAGCGCTTCCTCCATAGATCGGCTCGTTCAAGTGCGGCGCGGAATACAATTTATCATCCAGAATAATCGCGAGAAAACGCCCCGGTTGAGTTTCGGTTCTTGCGAACCGCTCCGTCACCCTTCCAAATTCCTTTGCACCCTTCTTATCAAATTCCAGAGAGATTTTTATCTGGGACGTTATGGGGTCAGGGCTCACGGAGGCAAACTTGACCGTATCGCCTGTCATCTGGATCCGGGACTCGATAAAATATGGGCGATAGATCTTGGAATCGTCCTTGTGGCGATCCTCCATCAGCATGTAGTCGGCGCGCTTTCGCCCGAAGTCCTTGAGTTCATCGTAGTAGGCACGGTTAAGCACCTCATCGGCAACTTCCCGATCCCGGACAAAAAACACTCCGGAACCATCCTGTCCGCCTACTTTGAAACCCTTTGGAACCTCTCCCTTGCTCGCCAGCTCGGCGATCCACTCATCACTGTCATTGTGCACAAGCTTGAAGGTAAGCACGGCAACACGCAGTATTTGCGCCTTGGCTTCAGCGCGTGTATTGGCATCAGCTCCCGGAATACGAACCACGATGCGGTTGTCGCCTTCCGGATAGATTTCCGGCTCGGCGGTACCCAGCACATCGATGCGACCGCGAATGACCTCGACGGCACTCTCCTGCGCCTCCTTGATCTTTTTTTTCAGGGCAGAGGCGCTGATTTCGTCGACCGAGTTAATCTTGTTCTCGGGATCCTCGACCATTTTCTTGGCAACATCGGCCTCGTCCACCTCGAGCACGAAACTCGATCCGCCCCTAAGGTCCAGACCCAGCTTAACTTTTTGATCCACCGGCGTGACCAGCGTAATCGACCAGATGACGAGGATGCCGAGCAGCAACCATTTCCAGAGTTTGTTTTTATCCATAGCCATAAACCTTTCTACTTAGCCGGTTCAATTTCAGTCGGGGTTTCGCCTTGTTCCAATACCTGGGAGATCGCGGCCTTGACCACTTCGATCTTGGTGTTTTCCGCAATGCGCACAATCAAAGCCTGATCCTTGACGTTTGTGATCTGGCCAAGGATGCCGCTGGTGAGCAGCACGCGATCACCGGTCTTGACGTTGGCGATCATCTCCTTGCGTTCCTTGTCGCGCCGCCGCTGGGGACGGATCATCATGAAATACATCACACCGAACAGTATAACCATCATTCCCATAAACTGGAATTGCGATCCTCCGCCGGCGCCTCCTGCAGGCGCAGCAGCCTGGGCAATCGTGAATGGTAGTAAATTCATCAGTTGTTCTCCTTTACGTTTAACACATGTTCTTTCGAAACCACGCGATAGCCGGCGTGGAACGCCGTTCGGAACGCATCGAACGTCCCCTGCTCTATCGCCTTTCTCATATCCTTCATAAAATCCAGATAGCAATGCAGGTTGTGCATCGTTATCAACCGCAACCCCAAAATCTCGCCCACATTGAGCAAATGCCGCACATAGGCGCGCGTAAAGTTCGTGCACGCATAGCAAGTGCATCCCTCCTCCAAGGGCCGCGGATCCTCCTTATAGAGGGCCGCCTTCACCGGGTAGCGTCCGCGCCGCGTCGAAACCGTTCCGTTGCGCGCCTGCCGCGTTGGCATCACGCAGTCGAACAGATCGACCCCGCGCGCCACCGACTCCACCATCTGGGCCATTTCGCCCACACCCATCAGGTAGCGCGGCTTCTCCACCGGAAGATGGTCGACCGTGTCGTCCACCCCCCGCAGGATCAGCTCATCGGGCTCTCCGACGCTCACTCCGCCGATCGCATAGCCGTCAAAATCCATCTCGACCAACGCCTTTGCGCACTCTTCGCGCAGATCGTCATGAACACCGCCCTGCGCGATTCCGAAAACCAACTGGCCTTCCGCGCGGGGCGCTTCCCTGCAAATAGCCGCCCAATCTAGGGTTCTGCGCACGGCTTGGCAAGCGTATTCCTTCTCGCACGGGTATGGCGGGCATTCGTCGAAAACCATGGCGATATCCGAACCGAGTTTGCGCTGGATTTCCATCGACTCGCGCGGACCGATAAAATGTTTTTTTCCATCGGAGTGCGACTGGAACGAGACGCCCTCGTCGGTAATCTTGTTCATGCTGCCGAGGCTGAACACCTGGTAGCCGCCGCTATCGGTCAAAATCGCGCGGTCCCAGCCCATGAACGTGTGCAGCCCGCCCATGCGTTCGATCAAATCCGGCCCCGGGCGGTCGTTGAGGTGGTAGGTGTTGCCCAGCAGGATTTCGCAATCCAGCTCATCCATCTCGCGCGGGGTCATGGCCTTGACCGTCGCCTGCGTGCCCACCGGCATAAAGACGGGCGTCTCCACCGTCCCATGCGCCGTATGCAGCCGGCCCCGCCGCGCCTTGCACGAGGGATCGCTTCCCAATAGTTCAAATGATCCAGTTTTAAGCATTAGGTTTTAAGTGTTAAGTGATTGGCCTAAAGTCCACAGCCTAAGGTCTAAAGCCTGCTTACTTCACGTCTTCGTAGAATTTCGCAAAGCTCGTTTGCATGTAGGGAACCAACCAAAGGTAGCCGATTCCCAACGTAAAGATCGAAGCGAGAAGGGCCCAGCCAAAGAAGCGCCAGTGGAGACAGAAAAACTTCCACTTGTTACCCACCATCATTTCCTTGCTCCGGCGAATCGCCTCTAGCGGGCCGCAATCTTCGTCGTCGGCCACGATAAAATAGACCATCGCGTAGCGGAAGGCCGCGATAATTCCGGGAACAATGAGCAACAACAGCCAAAGGACGATGAATAAATTGCTCAAGAAACAAGCGCCAAACGCCGTCCAGAACCGCCTGAATCCGGTAAACAGGCATTCCAGCCGCGCCGCGCCCTCTTGGGCAATAACGAGAAAGTAGCTGCAAAAGCCCACCGTAAAGGCTCCTGTCAGCAGAAGCTCAGTAATTTGGACAACCCCCTTCATGGCCTGCCCCGCCGCCTCGGCATTCGATCCAGTCAACCCGCTGACCATTCCTACGAAAACGGCCGAGGAAAACACGAAAAGATAAAAGCTCAGCACAAGAACCGAGTAGAGGACATAGCCCGCCACGCCCATGCCCCAGTTTCCCGAAAGCGCCCTGCGCGCATCCGCCATCAGCTCCTTGTTCGACGACCCGCCAACCGCATCGCCTAGTCCCGGTGTTTTCAGCGAACCGCTTTCCGTCAGTAAATCGTTCAGTCCTGCCATGGTTTCCCCCTCCGTCGATTTCAAAGCGCGCATCTTGCCCAAATCGCCCTTTCAAACCAAGCCCGTACTGTCCATTCCGGCACATTAATGCCGTCTATTGGTTGCATGCAGAAAAACAGAAGTTATCATAGTGTTGCACGTACGTAGTAGACTGCGCGCTAAAATGGAGAATTATAATGAAGATTAAAGCGACCCTGGCCACCGTTTCGTTCGCAACCCTACTGGCGCTTACAACCATGGCGGCGGAAAAAGAATGGGTCAGCCTGTTCGACGGAAAGACCTTGAACGGTTGGAGCAAAAAGGGCGGCGGCGCCACCTACGCAGTCGTCGATGGAACCATTGTTGGAACCACCGGTTCCGGAGCAAACACATTCTTGTGCACGGAGCAGCTGTTTGGTGATTTTGAACTGGAATTCGATGTTAAGCTGTACAACCCGATCAACTCCGGCGTGCAGATCCGCTCTGCCGTAAAAACCACACCCTCGGTCAAGGAACGGGTGAACGGCCCACAGGTGGAGATTGAGCAATCGCCGGGTGAAGCCGCGTATCTCTACGGCGAGGCCGCCGGCGGCTGGATGACCCCAAAGAATAAGTTGATCAAGCACTCGCACTTCAAGAACGGGGAATGGAACCACTACCGCATTGTCGCCAAGGGACCGGTCATCCAGACTTGGCTAAACGGCGTTCAGGTCTCCGACCTCACGCATGAAGCCCTCTATAAAACCCATCCGAAAGGGCTGATTGGCCTGCAGGTTCATAGCACTAAAAACGGGGAAAAAGTGCTGCACCGCGTGGCCTGGAAAAACATCCGCATCCGCGTGCTTGATTAATGGTTTCCATCCATTGGAAGATGGACAGCGCAAAGGGACTAACTTTTCCAAGCACAAGGGGGAAACATGCAGCGTCGTAGGTTTTTGATGACGGCGGCCATGGTGGCGGCCGTTCCGGCAATTGGAGAAATCACCGGGAAGCGCCCGCCCAACTTTATCGTTATCTTTACCGACGACCAGGGCTATCAGGACGTTGGCTGCTTTGGCTCGCCGGACATTGCCACCCCCCACCTCGACCGCATGGCCGCCGAGGGGATGCGCTTTACCGACTTCTACGTCGCCGCCCCCGTCTGCACGCCGTCGCGCGCCGCGCTGCTGACCGGGAAATATCCCAAGCGACTCGGCATGGCCAGGGGCGTTCTATTCCCCCATTCGGGCGACCGCGGCCTCGCGCCGAGCGAGATCACCATTGCCGATCAGCTAAAACAGAAAAACTATGCCACGGCCTGCATCGGCAAATGGCACCTCGGTCATCTGGATAAATATTTTCCGATGGCGCAGGGCTTCGACTCCTACTATGGCGTTCCCTATAGCAACGACATGTGGCTCGCCCCCGAACTCAAGGCTGCCAAGGACATCAAGCTGCTTGAAGACCTAACGATTGAACAAATGAATGCCATGCGCGGACTGAAGGGCAACAAGGAAAACCGTTGGAAGGTTCCGCTCATGCGCGACAACGAGATCGTCGAGTTTCCCGCCGACCAGACCACGCTCACCAGGCGCTATGCCGAAGAGGCCGTGCGCTTCATCGAGCAAAACAAGGACCACCCGTTTTTCGTCTACATGACCCCGGCCATGCCGCACATTCCGTTGTTCGCCTCCGAAGCCTTCAAAGGCAAAAGCAAGGCCGGTCTATACGGCGACACGATCGAAGAGATCGACTGGGCCGTCGGGCAAATTTTCCAGTGCCTGGAAAAAACCGGGTTGGCCGAAAATACGCTCGTTGTATTCACATCAGACAACGGCCCGTGGCTGTCGCACGGCGAAAACGGTGGACATGCCCTGCCCCTGCATAACGGAAAAGGCTCCACCTTCGACGGCGGCATGCGCGTTCCGTGCATCATGAAAATGCCCGGCACCATCCCCGCCGGAAGCACCTGCTCCGAGCTGGCCAGCACCATCGATCTGCTTCCAACCTTTGGGAAAATGGCCGGCATCCCGCTCAAGCACACCCTCGATGGCCGCGATATCGGCAATCTCGTAAAAGGCAAGTCCGGCGCAAAAACCCCTCACGACTTCTTCCTCTACTACCTCCACAACGACACCCTCTCCGCCATCCGCATGGGCGACTGGAAACTCATCCTCTCTGTACCGGTTCAGGGATACTCGCAAAAGGTCGAGCCGAAGAAATATTCCAAGGAAACATTCGAACCCGAGCTCTACAACCTGCGCGACGATATCGGCGAAACGAAGAATCTCTACAAGGCACATCCCGAAATTGCCGCAAAGCTACTTGCCCGTGCCCGCGCCGGAGCGGCTAAACTGGAACCGTGA
>DAOVNC010000186.1 GCA_030630445.1 Kiritimatiellales bacterium
CGACGCTACAACCCCGATCCAAGGAAGTCACGCTGCTTTTCTTTCGCCAGAATCGTTTTCCGCTGCGCGGTGAAACGATGCTACACCTTTTCAGTGGCTGAAGATCCCCGCGCCGCCGATCCATATTTTTACAACCAATCGATCTGAAACGACCCTTTCCAGGGTATCAAAAACAACCAACTCTATATAGTATACTATATATTTTACCCCAAAAAGAGTCATTTTGAGGCTATTTTATATAGTATTCTATATAAAAATTATCGCGTAGCTCGACTCAACCTTTCTTCCGATTTAGCCTTGCATAACGATGTACCTTGCTTTACAAGGTACTAAGTCAAACGGGAACGAACCATGGATTTTTTCGACAACTGGACGGTACAAGTGCGCAAGGGGCTGCTGGAACTCTGCGTACTCAACCTGCTGCTCGAAGGCGAACAATACGGCTACGACATTATCCGCAAGGTGCTCGAAGTCCCCGGCTTTGGAATCACGGAAGGCACCCTCTATCCCCTGCTCTCGCGCCTGAAGATGCAAGGGCTTGTGCAAACCCGGTTGGTTGAATCCAGCTCGGGACCCGCCCGCAAATACTATGCCCTCACGGCCAAGGGCCGCAAAACCTCCGCCACGATGAACGAGCATCTCCAGGAAATATTGACCGGACTGAACACCCTGCACGGAAAGGATAAAAGGTAGCCCCATGGAATGGACCGACGACGCAACGCAAGAACTCGAAAGCACCCTCGCCCGCCTGCGCGCTTCGCTCAATCCGCAAGAGGTTGATCCGGACGAAGTGGCCGAAGACATCAAGATGCGCATCGAAGCCGAACTGGCGAAGAACAACGGCAGCGTCGTTACAGCAGAGGGCGTCCGGACGGCCGCGGCACGGATCGGCGTGCAGGAGATAGTTCCCGACGAAGAGAACAAGCGGTTTGTCTTTGATCTCGAAAAGCCCCTCCGCCGACGGGGCCGGATCGCCATGGGCTGTTTTTGGTTCGCCGGAATAATCCTGCCACTGCTCGCCCTCGGAACCGAAGCCATCGCGCACCTCTGCCTCGAAGCCGGCTTGTCCGACCCACTACCAACCCCCTTCCACGTCGTGCTGATTGCCCTCGTGCCGCTCTCCAACTTCCTGGGCTGGCGCGCCATCACGCAAGGTCGATGCATTCCGCGCAAGTGGCTCGGGTTGCTGCTTGGTGCCACCACTAGTATTGCGGCGTTCTATACCCTCATGTTTGCAATCGTTACCCCTTTTGCAATCATGGGATTTGCGGGCATCATCTTCTACGGCATTGGACTACTCAGCTTTCTTCCGCTGGCTCCACTGCTGAGTCTGTGTGCCACGCTACGCATGCGCATTTTGCTAAAGCGGCATTTCGGTCAGAGCCTTCCGCTCTACCGCCGGGGACTGCTCGCAGGGCTTGCGGCCATCGTGCTCGTCTCCGTCCCGATGTACCTCACGAAAGCCGGCCTAACCATGGCCGCCTCCGATTCCCCGGAAACCCAGCTCAAAGGCATCAAGCTCCTGCGCCTTGCGGGCGACGACGTTCTCCTGAACCGCGCCTGCTACTGGTCCGGCAGCGGTCAGACCGATCCCATCGCATGGCTCATCAGTCGCGGCGAATACGTCCCCCCCGACGAGGCGCGCGACATCTATTTCCGTGTCACCGGCACCGCCTTCAACACCGTGGCCTCCCCCACCCTCGGCATCCGTACCCGCCGCAATCCCGGCAACGAATTCGACTGGGATCCCGAGCAGGGCGGCGATGTCGTCGCCGGACGCCTCAAGGGATTGTCAATGGCCGACTCGCGCATCGACGGAACCGTCAACGCCGACGCCGCCACAGCCTATCTCGAATGGACGATGGTTTTCCGCAACGACTGGCAAACGGAACGCGAAGCCCGCGCGCAGATTGCCCTGCCACCCGGCGCGGTCGTATCGCGCCTGACCCTCTGGATCGACGGCGAAGAGCGCGAGGCCGCGTTCGGTGGACGCAGCCAAGTCAAGCAGGCCTACAAAAAGGTCGTCCGACGGCGGCGCGATCCGGTGCTCGTTACCACCTGCGGCCCCGACCGCGTACTGATGCAGTGCTACCCCGTCCCCGCCAACGGCGAAATGAAGATCCGCATCGGCATCACGGCACCCATGGATCTCCTAACGATCAATGACCGACGGATGCGGCTCCCTCATATGCTTGAACGCAACTTCCGCATTCCCGAAGGAGTCAATCACTCTGTTTGGATCGAAGACCATGGAATTTTCAATCTTACGGATGCGGAACTAAATTCGCCCGATGCGCATATCCGCGCGGAAAGCGACATCACGGCGTGTTGGGCACCCTACGGAAACGCGACCGTGTCGCAGTTGATTCATAAAGCAAAGGTACCGGAATCCAGAGAATTTACTATCGTACTCGACACCTCCTTCGGTATGGAAACCCAATTCGGCAAGATTGCCGAAGCTTTGGAAAAACTGACAGCCGACAAGGCCGTCGCAATATGGATTGCTACCGATGGCGAACCCCAAAAGATCGGTTTTCAAAGCATCCGGATGCTTAAGGCGAGGGGAGGGAAAGACAACAGTCAGGCCTTGCGAAAAGCGCTTACCGGCTCCGCTGATTGCGTCATTTGGATTCACGCTCCGCAGAAGTGGGACCTAGGGTCCACCGAAATTCTGCGCCAGGCCATGGAACGCATTCATGGAAAAACACTCTATGATATCCAAGTTACTTCAGGATCCAACCGGCTCATTGAAAAAATGGATAATCTGGCAGGCTTCCATACCGTTCCACGCTATGGGTCGCTTGATGAGGATCTCCAACGTCTCGTCAGCATGCTATCCGGAAAGCATCCGAGTTGGGAAAGAATACGCGCAGCCGTCAGTGACCAGGATCCCAACGAAGTACAAGCTGACGAACATCTGGCCCGTCTCTACGCGCTTGATATCATCCGCCGAGACCTAACGGACGGGAAACCGGGCAATGATACAGCCATGAAACTGGCTCTCAAGTATCACCTCGTCACACCCATCAGCGGGGCCGTCGTGCTGGAGACCCAAAAGCAATACAAGGAAGCCGGACTGGAACCCGTCGATAGTAGCAACGTCCCCAACGTACCCGAACCCGGCGTACTGGCACTCCTCGTCCTTGCCGCTCTGCTGCTCTTCTTCGGGAAGCGGTTCGGCAGACGTATCCGGCTGGCGCTAGGGTTCACAATGTAGATGTGTGCCTCCCATACACGCACAAAAGCGGCGTGGCGCTCCGCTTCCCGCCGCACTCCAAAACTTTTTTTACCGGCGTCGACCGCCGGGGTGACCTTGGCGACCGCTGCGCTGCCGGGGACCACCCTGCCCGCCCCCTTGCGGCGTGGCGGCACGGATGCTGACTTTGCGGCCATCGAGCTTGACGTTGTTCATGCCTTCGCGCACCGCATTGGCGGACTCCTTCTTAACATCGAAAAAGGATTGGTCGTGACCGAGGGATATCTCGCCCACCTGATTCGAGGCGATGCCGCAGTTTTCGCAAATAATGCGCACGATCGCCCCGGCGTTAATCTTGTTGGCGCGCCCCATGTTGATGGAAAAACGCTTGGAGTCGGAGGACTCGGGCCGGGGCCCACGGTTTCGGTTATCCGAACGTCGGCCTTGGTCCCGCGAGCGGGAATCGTTGGCTCTCGGCTTCACGTTGATGTCGCCCGCGTGGCGGTAGTATTCGAGGAAGTGGTTGAACTCGACGGAGACAAACCGCTTGATGATCTCTTTCTTGTCCAACTGGCAGAGTGCTTCGTAGGCCAGCGGGAGATAGTCTTCGATCTCCTTTTCGTTGACGGGGGACTCGATGACTTTGTTCAGCAGGGCAATCAACTGGTTTTCGCAGATGGCCTTGCCGTCGGGAATCTTTTCGAGGTTGATCTTAATGTTGTTGCGCCGTTCCAAATCGGCGATGCGGCGACGTTCATGCATGTTGATGAGCGAAATGGAGACGCCGGATTTCCCGGCACGCGCCGTGCGTCCGCTGCGATGCGTGTAGGCCTGTATTTCGTCGGACAGCTTGTACTGGATGACGTGCGTGATATCGTCGACATCAAGGCCGCGCGCGGCGACGTCGGTGGCCACGAGGATGGTGATGCTCTTTTGGCGGAACTTGCGCATGACGGCGTCGCGCTGCGCTTGGGAAAGGTCGCCGTGGAGCGATTCGGCGGAATAGCCGTCCTGCATCAGCTTTTCGGCCACCTGCTGGGTTTCGGCACGGGTACGGCAAAAGACGAGTCCATAGATTTCGGGCAGGAAATCGAGGATGCGCTTGAGCGCCTGGTAGCGATCCTTTTCGTGCACCATGAAGCAGAGGTGTTCGATGTTCGCGGCGGCTTCGTTGCGGCCGCCGACGGAAACCTCGACCGGGTCGGTCTGGTAGTTTTGAGCGATGCGCGCGACACCCTTAGCCATCGTTGCGGAAAAAAGCCATGTCACGCGTTCTTCCGGCATGCGGCCGAGAATCTTATCTAGTTCTTCCTTGAAGCCCATGTTGAGCATTTCGTCAGCCTCGTCGAGTACGACCATCGAAACCTGGTCCAGCTTGGCGGCGCGGCGTTCGATGAGGTCGAGCAGGCGACCGGGGGTCGCGACGATAATCTGCGTGCCGCGCTTCAGGTCGCGGATCTGGCTTACGATCGGCGAACCGCCGTAGACCGCCGTCACCTTCAGGTTGCTCCGATGCTTGGAAAAATTATTCAGGTCGCTGGCGATCTGCAGGCAGAGTTCGCGGGTTGGGCAGAGAATAATCCCCTGGGGGAAAGGTTGATCGGGATCGATGCGTTCGAGCAAGGGCAAACCAAACGCGGCGGTCTTGCCGGTTCCGGTGGAGGCCAGTCCAACAAAGTCGCGATCGCCTTTCAGCAGAATCGGGATCGCCTGTTCCTGGATCGGGGTGGCGGTTTCAAAACCAAGGGCTTGGACGGATTTTAGCGTATCGGGGCTCAGCCCCATTTCATCGAATTTCATGACGGGTCTCTCTCTTTTAATTTGTGTCAGGGCACTCATCCCGCGCCCATCGCAAGAGTTTGACCCCGAAAGAACGGGCATGTATACGCGCATTCGGCAGGGATGCAACCCATTTAGAAAAAAGAATAGGACGAATCCGACCGATCCGTCCTATCCCTACGCAACGCGGCAGGATGCCGCGTCTACATTCTAGTGCTTAAAATGCCTCATTCCCGTGAGCGCCATGGCGATACCGTTTTTGTTGCAGGCGGCAATGACTTCGTCGTCGCGGATGGATCCGCCGGGCTGGACGATGTATTTCGCGCCCATTTCGCTGGCGGCTTCGATACTGTCGGCAAACGGGAAGAAGGCTTCGGAAACGAAAACGCATTCTCCGATGACCGCCTGGATTTCCTCATCGGTGATATCGGGCTTTTCGGTCTTGAGGTTTTCGATGGCCTTAGAGACGGAGAGCTTCTTTAGGGCGTCCACGCGGTTGGGCTGGCCCGCACCCATACCGAGGACGCGGTATTGGCCGGGCTTGTATTCCTGCACGAGTACGATGGCGTTGGATTTGGTGTGCTTGGCGGCGGAGATACCGAAGAGGGCAAGCTCTTTCCTGGATTCGTCGAAAGGCGCCTTGGTGGGGACTTCCCATTTTTCGAGCGTTTCGGTATCGAGATCCTGAACGAGCAGGCCGCCGTTGATCTGCTTGACCATGTGTTGCGGAAGGGCTTTGCCCATGGGCTTTGTGAGCTTGAGGATGCGCAGGTTCTTTTTCTTCATGAGATGTGCGAGCGCGTCGTCGGCATAGCCGGGGGCGATGATGGCCTCAATGAAGCGTCCATCAAGGCATTGCGCGGTTTCGAGGTCGACCATCTGGGTGACGGCAATAACGGAACCGAAAGCGGAAACAGGATCGCCGGACCAAGCGGCTTCGAAGGCTTCGGCGAGGGTTTCGCCGGTGGCGTAGCCGCAGGGGTTGGTGTGCTTGATGACGGAGACCCCGGGCTTGCCGGAAAGATCCTTGACGGCTTCGAGCGCGCCGTCGCCATCGACATAGTTGTTGTAGCTCATTTCCTTGCCGTGCAGCACTTCGGTGTGGGCAATGGAGGATTCGCGCGATTCGGCATCCTTGTAGAGCCATGCATTCTGGTGGGAGTTTTCGCCATAGCGCAGCTCGGTGCCGTTGGAGTAGGACTTGACGAAGGGCTTGGCGAGCTTTTGCCCGGCGACCTGCTCGGCAAGATAGGTGGCGATGGCGGCGTTGTATTCGGCAGTGCGGGCGTAGACCTTTTGGCCGAGCGTGAATCGGAATTCCTCGGTGGTGGCGCCACCGTTTTCCTTCATTTCGGAGAGCACTTGGGCATAGTCGGAGGGATCGGTGACGACGGTGACGAACTTCATGTTCTTCGCGGCGGAGCGGATCATGGTGGGGCCGCCGATATCGATCTGCTCGATGGCTTCGGGCAGGGTGACGCCTTCCTTGGCAATGGTTTCCTCGAAGGGATAGAGGTTGACGCAGACCAGGTCGATTTGGCCCATTTCGAACTCTTCCATGGTCTTCACATGCGCCTCGTTGTCGCGCATGTAGAGGATACCGGCGTGTACCTGCGGAGTGAGGGTCTTGACGCGGCCGTCGAGCATTTCGGGAAACCCAGTGAATTCGGCGACATCCTTGACCGGGATTCCGGCCTCGCGAATGGCTCTGGCAGTACCGCCGGTGGAGAGCAGTTCCACACCCATTTCATGCAGGTTGCGGGCGAAATCGAGGATGCCTGCCTTATCGGACACACTCAGAAGTGCTCGTTCAATCTTCACGTTCATAGTCGTTATTCCTTGGGTTGAAATCGAAAAGCCAGATTCTTACCCATCGACGCCCGCAAATGCACGGTATTTCTGCAATGGGGTTGGAACCCTCCCCCTCAAACCTTACATCCAGCTACCACGATCGTGGTAGCTGGATGTAAGGTTTGAGGGGGAGGGTTCCAACCCCATTGCAGAAATACCG
>DAOVNC010000405.1 GCA_030630445.1 Kiritimatiellales bacterium
CGAGCATCCGGGCGCGGACGACAACGCCAGTGGCGTTGCCGGGTTGATCGAGCTGGCCTACCTGCTCGGGCAGGCCGACCTTCAGCAGCGGGTGGACCTGGTGGCCTTCACGCTGGAGGAGCCGCCTTATTTCCGGACGGGCAACATGGGCAGCGCGCGCTATGCCCATGGACTGCGCAAGGCTGAAGTCGATATCGAAGCCATGATCTGCCTAGAGATGATTGGCTTTTTTAGCGATGAAAAAAATAGCCAGCGGTTCCCTTCGGTCCTGCTGAAGCTGTTCTATCCCGATCGCGGAAACTACATCGCCGTTGTGGGCTCGACGGGCGACCGCAAGCTGATCAAGCAAGTCAAGGGTTCCATGAAGGGCGCCACCGACCTGCCGGTTTATTCCATGTGCGCGTCCAAGAGCACGCGCGGGTTGGATTTTTCCGACCACCTTAATTTTTGGCATCAGGGCTACAACGCTGTGATGATCACCGATACGGCCTTCTTTCGGAACTCTGCCTACCACAGCAGCTACGACACCCTGCCGCGGCTCGATTTCGACCGCATGGCCAAGGTGGTGCTGGGTGTCTACGAGGCGGTTGTGCAATTAGCCGACAACAACGAGGATTGAACAAAAATGCGCCGCCGCGTTCCAATCCCCCGGAGGTTTGCTATGAGACTGTTCACCATGTTGTTTTTGGTGTCGGCTGGGATTGCCGCATCCGCCAACGAGGAAAGTAAGATGGAAAAAGCCGTATTTGCAGCGGGATGTTTCTGGGGTGTGGAGTCGATCTTCCAGCAGATCGACGGAGTAGTCGATACGACGGTGGGCTACACGGGCGGCAAGACCGAAGCCCCGACCTATAGGGAGGTGTGCAGCAAGGACACCGGCCATGCCGAGGCGATCGAAATTGTCTACGACCCAGCCAAGGTTTCCTACAAGCAACTCCTCGATATTTTTTGGCGCGCCCACGATCCCACCACGCTCAACCGCCAGGGACCGGACATCGGCAAGCAATATCGCTCTGCGGTGTTCTATTATACGCCGGAACAGAAGGCCGCCGCCGAAAAGGTGAAGGCCGAAGCACAGAAGAAATGGAAGAAGCCGATCGTTACCCAGATTGTTGCGGGGGGCGTGTTCTATCCCGCCGAGGACTATCACCAGGACTATTTTTCCAAGAAAGGCATCAAGAAAAGCTGCCACTTCCTGCGGGAATGAATGTGGGGCGGACTTTCCAGTCTGCCCCGCGCTATCGCTGCGGCTTCCAGACCTTGACCTCTTTCCATTCGCGACCCCATTCGAGGGCTTTCCTGTGGGAGGGGAAGAAGAGGTCGATGTGCTCGCCCTTGATGGCGCCGCCGATGTCTTCGACGCGGCCCCATCCGTAGCCGGGAATCTGCATGATGGTTCCGAAGGGGTAGTAGCGCGTGTCGGCCGCAATCGTGCCCCAGTCGGCCTCGGTGCCGGTGGCTGTGATTCCGACCGCCTTGGGTTGGCCCTTGGTGGGGCCATAGGCCACGACCGGCCGGAACTTCCAGTTGCGCTTCCAGCCGCAGCACTTGCCGCATTTGCAATAGCCGGTGGTTTCCATGTTGACGATTTCCGGCTTTTGGTTGCGTGGAACCCAGTATTTCTTCCCCGTCGCGCACCCGCTCACCACCACCACGGAGCAACACAGGAAGAGAATTTTTAAGGAACCACAGATGGGCGCAGATGGACGCAGATGCCCATTCTGCCGATAATCTGTGTTTATTCGTGTGAATCTGTGGTTCATGAAACGTCTCCCGACCAGATGGTTTCGATGCCGTTTTTTGTTTTAAGCAGCAGCTCGCCATGGTCGCCGAAACCGGCGAGGGTGCCGCTTTTCCTGATGTCGCCGTCGTGGACAGTTAGTGTTTTTCCGATGGGGCCGGCTTTTTCCGTCCAAACTTCCCGAAGGCTGGAAAACCCGCCTTTGTTCCACTCGCCGATCCAATATTCCAAAAGGCGGAGGAGCGCTTCCAGGGTCTGGGAAAGGTCGGCGGCCTGGCCGGTTTCGATCAGCATCGAGGTTGCGGGGCGGTCGATCGCCTCGGCTTCCTCGCTCGACATGTTTACGTTAAGCCCCACTCCGACGATGATTCCCACCGTTGACTCTTTTGGCCGCTCGACCCGCTCAGACAGAATGCCGCAGATCTTCTTGCCATCCACCAGCACGTCGTTCGGCCACTTGGGCGTGGCGGCGATGCCTTTGGCGTTGAGCATTTCGGTGACGGCCAGCGTGGCGGCCATGGTGAGGGAGGGGACGGCCATTAGTTCGGCATCGGTCTGTATGAAGAGGGAAAAGCAGAGATTGGTGCCGGGGGTAGAGAGCCATTTGCGATCCTGCCGTCCGCGCCCGGCGGACTGTTCATGCGCGGCTATGATCTGCCCGCTTTCGATTTTCGAGCCCTGGCCAAACCGATCCCGCATCAGGGTGTTGGTCGAGGCGATTTTTTCAAACCATTCAATCTGGAATTTCACGTTGGGTTTTCCCTGTATTTAGATTGGGTTTTATTAGTGGGGATGCTATGAAACGGCGTTCTTTTCACTAGCTATGGGGAAACAAATTACGTATACAAGCCACTCGTTTTTCAAAAACCAAGGAGACTATAAACAATGGATCTGTTGATGCAAGGAATTGTCCTGATGGTGATCGGCATGGCGACCGTGTTTGCCTTTCTCGTACTGATGATTGCGGCCATGAGTGGGTCGGCGGCATTTTTTAGTAAATTCGCCCATCTTTTCCCGGAAGAGGCGCAAACCCCGGCCAAAGCGGTTTCCGCAGCGGATCCCGTGGCCGAAATCGCGGTCGCCCTGGCGGCGATCAAAGCAAAACGTGGTTAACTTTTTATAATTCAATAATAGGAGAAATATCGTGGCAAAAAAAACCATCCATATCATGAACACCGCGTTTCGCGACGGTTTCCAATCCGTCTATGGCGCGCGCGTACTGACCGAAGACTTCCTGCCGGCCGTCAAGGCCTGCGTCGATGCAGGAATAACCCACTTTGAAGCGGGCGGCGGCGCACGCTTCCAGGCGCCCTTCTTCTACTGCAACGAGTCCGCCTTCGACATGATGGACAGGTTCCGTGAAGCCGCCGGCCCCGATGCCGACCTGCAGACCCTCGCCCGCGGCATCAACGTGGTGGGGCTGGACTC
>DAOVNC010000458.1 GCA_030630445.1 Kiritimatiellales bacterium
AGCCGCCGAGCCGTCCATTATTTCCCAAGCTATTGGCTACGAGCAAGACGGGTACACGGTAATTGCCGAGGCTGAATGTCAGCGGTCACTTAAAGTGTACCACCCCTGGTCGATTCAAAGTGTACCACCTTGAGGCGTAAATCTGCTTCTATTTTCCGCTTTCTTAAACCGAAAGCATAAAGGCGGAAAATATGAGCAATACCCTGAAGGTGAGTATGATTGAAACGATAAGAGAATTGGCAAAAAAGGGCTGGAGCATCCGCAAGATCTCCGAGGAGCTCGGCCCCCATCGCAATACGGTACGCAAATACCTCGCAGAGGAATCAAAGTGTACCATTTCGACCGCCGGGTCTGATGGCGGTGCGGATCCAAAGTGTACCATTCCGACCGCCGGGCGGCAGAGCAAGTGTACCGTGTTCGACGAGTACATCCGAGAGCGGCTCAAGCTCGGCCTAAGCGCCCAGCGGATCTTTCAGGATCTGCAGATGGAGAAGGGCTTCGAAGGGAGCTATGAATCCGTGAAGCGCTATGTCCGGAAGCTTGGCAATGACGTGGAGCTTCCGTTCCGCCGCATGGAGGCGTTGTCGGGGACGGAGTGCCAAGTTGACTACGGAACGGGGGCCTGGATCGTCGGTGCGGACGGGAAGCGGCGGAAGACCCACCTCTTCCGCGTTGTGCTCAGTTGCAGCCGCAAGGCCTACTCCGAGGTCTCCTTCACGCAGGAGGCCGAATGCTTCCTCCGGGCGCTTGAGAATGCGTTCCGCCACTTTGGCGGGGTGCCGGAAACGGTGGTGATCGACAACCTCAAGGCCGGGGTGATCAAGCCGTGCGTCTACGACCCCGAGCTCAACCCCAAGCTGCGCGACTTCGCGGCGCACTACTCCACCTGCATCCTGCCGTCTCGGGTGCGCACGCCTCGCCACAAGGGCAAGGTCGAGCGGCAGGTCGGCTATGCGCAGGACAACGCGCTCAAAGGGCGTAGCTTCAAATCCCTCGCCGAGCAAAATGCCCACTTGCGCGATTGGGAGATCCATGTCGCCGACAAGCGCATCCACGGCACCACGCGCCGCCAAGTGCAGCGGATGTTCGAGGAGGAAAAGCCGCACCTGCGGGCATTGCCGCCAGATCTCTTCCCCGCCTTTCAAGAGGGGCGAAGAAAGGTACACCGCGACGGGCATGTGGAAATCGCCAAGGCCTACTACTCCGTTCCGCCTGAATACACGCGGCGCGAGGTATGGGTGCGCCACGACGGGCGGCTGGTTGAAATCTTCAACGATGGCATGGACCGCCTCTGCGTCCATGCGCAGAAAGAGCCCGGCCAGCGCAGTACGCGCCGCGAACACATCCCGCCCGAAAAGATCGCCAACCCCGAGCTCGGCAACGAATGGATGCTGAGGAAGGCGTGGAACATCGGCGACGGGGCGCACGCCTGGGCCAAGGCCATGCTTGCCGAGCGCGGAATCCCCGGCACCCGGGTACTCAACGGCCTGCTGTCGCTTCGCAAGAAACACTCGAAAGAGGCCATCGATACAGGCTGTGAAAAAGCCCTCGAAGCGCAGGAGTTCAGCCTCAAAGGGCTTCGCAGGCACATTGCAAATCGCTCCGAAACCCAGCAAACCCTTCCTTTCATGGATAAGCACCCGCTTATTCGCGCAACCGCAGAATATGAACAAATCACCAACAGCAAAGGACTCTTCCAATGAACACGCACCTCGAAACCCACCTCAAGCAACTCCGCCTGCCCGGCATGCGCGAAAACCTCGCCATCCGGCTGCAGGAGGCCCAGGCCGCCCAGCTCGGCCACGAACAGTTCCTCGAACTGCTCGTGCAGGACGAACTCGCCCTGCGCACCGACCGCAAAATCGCTCGCGCCCTCAAAGCCGCCCGGTTCAAAAACCTCAAGCCCCTCGACCGCTTCGACTGGCAGTTCAACCCGAACCTAGACTGCCGCCGTATCCTCGAACTCGCCACCTGCGCCTTCATCCGGGAACATACCGACCTGCTCATGATCGGCCCGCCCGGAACCGGCAAGACCCATCTTGCCCAAGGGATCGGCTACGAAGCCATCAAGCGCGGCCACAGCGTGCGCTACATCTCCATCTTCGAGCTTGTGCGCGAACTCATGGACGAAGAAGCCCTCGCCAACGGACGCCTGCTGGGCAAATACCTCAAGCCCGACCTGCTCATCATCGACGACATGGGACTCAAGCAACTGCCCGCCCGGGCCGGCGAACACCTCTTCGAAGTCATCATGCGCCGCTACGAACTGCGCTCCACACTCATGACCAGCAATCGTCCCATCGAAGACTGGGGACATCTCATTGGCGACGTCCCCGCCGCCGGGGCGATCCTCGACCGGCTCCTCCAGAGCGCCGAGGTCATCCCCTTCAAAGGGCGCAGCTACCGGCTACGCAATAAAACCGCAAACCAATCGGAAACACCGGTTGACAACCCAGAGAAAAAAGGCGACTTATGAAGCTTCGAGGGTGGTACACTTTGAACCGCCCATCGGTGGTACACTTTAAACGCCCGGTGACAGCTGAAGGAATGACGCGCGACGAGGTGAAGAAAATATTTAATCCCATCGTCTATGCCCGAACATCGGCGGTCAAGGCAGCTCTGGCTCACGGCATCAAAT
>DAOVNC010000221.1 GCA_030630445.1 Kiritimatiellales bacterium
ACCATGTTTACAGGAATTGTACAAAGACTCGGCAACATCACCGATATTAAAATGGAAGGCACGGCGGGGCGGATCACCATGGTGCCGAACCGGCCATTCGATAAACCGATTGGCCTGGGCGACAGTATTGCCGTGAACGGAACCTGCCTGACGGTGGCGGCCATGGAGGGCGATGCGTTGATGTTCGATGTGCTTGGCGAAACATTCGACAAGACCAACCTCGGCGAAAAGAAGCCGGGCGATCTGGTAAACCTTGAACAAGCGCTGGCACTGGGCGATACCCTCGGCGGACACATTGTTACCGGGCACGTCGACAACACCGGGACGGTGGCGAAGATCGAGGAGGTCGGGCGCGACTTTAAGTTCACCATCGAGTGCTCGCGCGACATGCTCATGCTGATGGTCTACAAAGGCTCCATCTCCATCAATGGCATTTCACTGACCGTCGCCGAGCTGACCGACACCGGTTTCATCGTGCACATTATCCCGCACACCATTCAGGAAACCGATATGTCGGAATTCAAGGTGGGTACCAAAGTGAACCTCGAAGCCGACATTCTCGGCAAGCACGTCCAGCGCATCCTCGAATTTGGTGGCGGGCAGGATTACCGTCTGAATCTGAACGAGTGAGTGTAGATGGAGCATCCTGCTCCATTGGGGAGGGCTTGTGCATTGAACCCCACTTTGCAGTGGGTGGAAAAACGTTTTATGTTCTTCCTGAACGGAGCTGGAAGCTCCGTCTACGATGAAGAGCTTCTGTACCGGTAAAGGAAAAAAATGATGAGTCGGTTGGTTGTTTTGGGAGTAGCTTTGTTCTTGCTGTGCGGGTGTCGCGCTCCGACGCATCATGGGCACTCGTCAAGCCCTTCTGCGGTTCGCCAAAAACAGATTTTTTTGGTGATTGATGATGCCGGGCTGGATGTGGCGGAAACGCGGCAGTTTCTGGAGATTCCGGTCCCGATGACGATTGCGGTGCTTCCGCATCTCAAGAAGACGCGCGAGGTGTGCGCTGAAATCCACCGCCATGTCGACAAGGAGCTGATCTTACACCAGCCGATGGAGGCCTACGACGCAACAAAGAAGACCGGGCATGGCGCTATCTACGACAGGACGAACCCAGTGGATGTTGCGAAGATCCTCGACCGCAGTTTCGCATCGGTGGGCGGGGCGATTGGGATGAACAATCACATGGGCTCGCGCGTTACGGAAAACGAAGTGTTGATGGCCGAGGTGTTGCGCTATTGCCATGCGCATGGGCTCTATTTCCTCGATAGCAAAACGTCCTACAACTCCGTGGTGCCGCGCGTGGCGGGGCGGGAACACGTCCACCTTGAGGAGCGGGATGTTTTTCTGGATATCCAGCATGATCGCGAGAGTGTTCGGCGGGCATGGGGAAATACGGTGGCCAAGGCGCGGGAAAACGGCTACGTCATCGCCATCGGCCACATCTGGAGCAAGGAAACCGCTGCCGCCATCCGCGATAGCTACCAAACCTTGATCAACCAAGGCTATTCCTTCCACCTGCTTTCGGAGTTGTATGAATAACACTGCGTATTGCGTATTACGTATTGCTTGACCTTGTCCTGCGGTTCAAAAAAATACGCAATACGCAATACGCAATACGCAATACGCAATACGCAATACGCAATACGCAATACGCAATACGCAACAGACAAAAGGCTTCTAAATGAAATTTCCAACAGTTGAAGATAAATCCGTGCTGGTGACGGGGTGCTCGTCGGGGATCGGGCGGGCGACGGCAGATCTGCTGTGCTCCTCGGGTTGGACCGTTTTTCCGACGGCGCGGAAGGCGGATGATTTGGAGTCGCTACGCGAAGCCGGATTCGATGCCGTTGAGCTGGATGTGGCTTCGAGCGAATCCGTTGCCACGGCGGTCGAAGCGGTACTTGAAAAGACCGGTGGAAAACTGGGAGCGGTGGTGAACAATGCCGGCTTCGGAATGCCGGGGGCGATCGAGGATTTGACGCGCGATGCGATGCGATACCAGTTTGAGGTGAACCTTTTTGGGTTGCAGGAACTGACCAATCGGCTGATTCCCGTGTTCCGCGAACAAGGCTTTGGCCGCATTGTGAATGTGAGCTCGGTAGTGGGTCGGTTGAGCCTGCCGTTCATGGGTATCTATTCGGCATCGAAGTTTGCCCTCGAAGCCGTGAGCGATGCGCTGCGGGTGGAGCTTTCGCAGGACCGGATCAGCGTTTCGCTGGTGGAACCGGGGCCGATCCGGACGAGCTTTTCAACCAATTGCGCAGGGCAGGGCGAGGAGAAGCTGGATGCGGATGGGTCGAAGTTTGGCGTGGCCTACAAGCAGTATTTCGCAAAGCGCCGCAACGGTGGAATGAGTGAGGATCGCTTCCGCCTGCCGCCGGAAGCCGTGGCGAAGAAAATTCTCCACGCGCTGGAATCACCGCATCCGAAAATCCGCTACCACGTGACCCTTCCATCCTATTTTGGGAGCTGGGCGGCACGCTTCGTGCCGGCGGCGTTGATCGATAAGGCGATGATCGGGCATGTGAAGAAAAGGTTTGGCTGAACGCCGGACTTGGATTCAACCCCGTTCGTCCTATAATGCCTTTGGTTAAATTGGAGATTCGAATCATGAAAAAACTACTGCTGCTTGTCCTTTCGACAGGAATTCTTTCCGGATGCTCGTCGGTATCCGTCAGTCGGGATTTCGATACGACCACGGATTTTACGCCATTGAAAACATTTGCATGGCAACAGGAGGAACAGCCGGAAACAGGCGATCCCCGGATCGACAACGATTTGAACGACGAGCGGATTCGAAATGCGGTCAATGCAACACTCGCGGCCAAGGGGTTCCGTTCAGTTGCCCGGGCCGATGCCGATTTCTTGGTGGCCTACTTTGTCGACCACAAGCGCAAGCTGAGTTCCGGCTCGGTCAGTGTGGGGATGGGGCGGGGAAGCTATGGTCGCTATGGTGGCGTGGGCTACAACACCGGTGTTTCCGAATACGATCAGGCAATTCTTACCATTGACATCCTCGATCCGACGGATGAGAAAATGGTTTGGCGGGGCGTGGGCTCCCGATCAACCTATGAAGGATCCAATCCGGAGAAATCCACCAAGATCATCAATGAGGCTGTGGAAAAGATCCTGAAAAAATTCCCGCCGAAGAAGAAATAGCCCGACTATCGTTTGCGGGAGTCGGAAATATATTTCAGCATGGATTCTCCCCGCGTGGCATCGACTTGCTTGAGGGCTTTGGCCTCGCGCTCGGCGTCGCTCCATTTCCCCTGCTGGCTATACGCCAGCACCAGCATGTAGCGGGCATTCGCGTCACGCGGTTCGAGCTTCAATGCATCGACGTAGGCACGTATGGCTTCGGGATATTTCTTCAGCGAATAGTAGGAGAGCCCCATGTTGTAGTAGGCCTCTTTTTGCGTTGGATCGGCTTGGATGGCCTTTTCATACTGGTCGATGGCCTGGGTATATTTTTCAGCCGTATGCAGTTTCGATCCGGCGGCGATGTATTGTGCTGCCGCTTCCGGTTGGGTTTGTTTTGGTGTCCGTTCCGTATTTTCCGACATCGTTCCGGCAAGGCGTGCGATGGCCCGGTTTGCGGTATCTGCATGCGTGGCTTCTGGCCCCGCTTTCTGGAGATATTGCCGGTACCAGCCCAATGCGGCACTCTTGTTGTGGAGCCATTGGTCATGGATAACGGCCAGATTGTAGGTGGCTGGGGCATAGTCGGGATAGGCGACCACAATTTGTTTCAGGCGAGCGATGGCGTTGTCGCTACCGTTGTTCATGTGCAACTGTGCAAGTGCAAGCGCATTTTGCCCGGCCGGATCGCCGGGATTGGCTTTCAGCCCCGTAGCGAGTTCCTCCGAGGCGGTCTTCCAGTCCTTTTCCTGCATGTGGATCAGCCCGATAAACGTGCGGGCCATGGCGTTGCGGGGCTGTTCGTTTAGGATTTTGGTAAACTCGAATCTAGCCTGATCCAGTTGGCCCGTGTGGTAGAGCGTAATGCCGCGGTTCATGTTTGCGCCCGTCAGTTCCTCGGTCAACCGGCAGGATTCGCTGAATTTTTCAACGGCCTGCTCGTTTTTATCGAGACTCCAAAGGATAATGCCCAATTGGTTGTTGGCCATGGCCTTCTTTTCTTTATCGGAAAGCTTGCGGATCGCCTTTTCCATCTGGCCCTGGGCCCGTGGCAAGTCGCCATTCTTCCAGGATGCCATGGCCTTGTTGTATTCCTTTTCCCCGGTACGTTCCCCGCATCCGAAAAATAGCGTGAAGAGCAGACAAATGCAGCTGCCGACGATCCATAGGTTCTTGTTTTTCATTTCGCTAGATTCCTTTAACCCACACCTGCCGGGTGCGGGGTCCATCAAACTCACACAAAAAGAGGCTTTGCCACGTGCCCAGCTGGAGCTGGCCGTTTTCCACAATGACCTGGACGGACGAACCCATCATGCTGGCTTTCACGTGCGCCGCCGTATTGCCCTCGGAATGGCGATAGCCATCGCTCCAAGGCACTGTTCGATCCAGAACCTGCTCCATATCAGCCAGTACATCCGGGTCGGCATTCTCGTTGATCGTCACACCCGCCGTGGTATGGGGGATGAAAACCGTGATAATTCCATCCGTTAAGCCAATCGCTTGAATCGCTTCGGCCACTGGCCTGTCGATATTTAAAAAATCGGTCCGGGATCGGGTTTCTACGGTGAACAGGTTCATGGAGAGGTACCTTATCCGAACCATGGAAATTTTGAAGCGGAAAGTGTTCGGGCGGAGGAAAAAAGTGGCGACGGGATGATGTGGACGATCAATCCATGGCAGGCATGTTCCTGTTTTTTCGGTTTGTATTCATCGATTCTGCGGATTCGAATGCTCCCATACTTAATGAAGTGTGAAATGAAATTCCATGAAACACAATAGATATAGGGGTGTTAAAAATTCAAATATCATACTTCATTAAGTATGATATTCAAACTTCCCGCTCTTATCCTGCATGTGTTTTTAGAACAAACGGTGCGAACAAACTTTCATTTACCGGAATTTCACGATTTAATCTCGGCAGTTACAGGGAGGGATTTAGGGTTTGGGCATGCTGGCGGATCATATGGTTGGGTTGTTGTCGATGGTATTCCTGCTGCTATGCTCGGCGTTCTTTTCGGGAACCGAAACCGCGTTGTTTTCCCTGACCCGCGAACAGGTCAAGCGGTTGCGTGGCCAGGGGCATCAAGTCGAGAAGCTACTGGCTTTGTTGGCGAACAACCCGTCCGGACTGCTTATTGCCATCTTGTTCGGCAATATCGTGGTGAATATCCTGTTTTTCAGCATGAGTGTTGTGATCTTCCGCGATTTGGGAAGCCTATACGGCGAATGGTGGGAGGCTGTCGCCGGGATTCTCATGCTTCTCTTGGTGATTCTGATCGGCGAAATCATACCCAAGGCCGCAGGGATTTCCTTCTCCGAACGGTTGGTGCAAGTCAACGCCGCTCCGCTCCATGCTTGGTTCCATTTCATGGGACCGGTGCGGCGATCACTTGAATACGTTGCCCGACACCTCGAACCCGCCGAGCACTGCGACAACCAACTCAACTCCGAAGAGTTGAAAATGCTGATCGATGCCACTCGGCACGATCCGACGTTTGGGACGCAGGAAAAGGCCATCGTCGAAGATATTGTCAACCTCCCCGAAATCCGTCTGCGCGAGCTGATGGTGCCGCGCGTCAAGCAGCTCTTTCGCCGCGCGGATATCCCGGCAGGACAGGCCCTGCTCGATGCGGCCGAGCGGGAGATGGATTTAATCCCGATCTATGAAGGAGACGAGGACCATATCGTGGGCGTGGTCGAGGTGCGGGATCTTTTCGTCAACGAGGATCCCGGACTTCCGCTGAATAGGTTTTCCAACCCCGTCCGCTTCGTTCCGGAAACCAAGCGGGCCGACGAAATGCTGCGCGAATTTTTGGTCGAGGGTCTGCGCATGGTTTGCGTGGTGGATGAATATGGCGGACTGGCCGGTACGGTTTGCCTTGAAGACCTGCTCGAAGAGGTGGTGGGGGAATTCGATGCAATGGAGGAGCCGGCCATTGAGCAACTGGGAGAGAGCACCTACCGGTTGCAGGGCAGCCTTGGGATCCGTGAATGGCGCAGCTTGTTTATTGGTTTCCTCCCCGATGAAGTGGTGCGCACCCTTGCGCTGGATACGATCAGCGGGCTGGTGGTATCGTTGCTTAAGCGCATGCCGAAGCCGGGGGATGTTGTCCAGGTCCGCAACCTCAGGTTCACGGTTGAGCAAGTCCGCTCGAACCGCATCGAATCCGTGTTGCTCGAGCTTTCGGGTCG
>DAOVNC010000351.1 GCA_030630445.1 Kiritimatiellales bacterium
AGGAGGACGGGCAGCCCATCTTTGCCGTGGTCTGGTTTCCTTCGCCCCATGTGCCCCATAAAGAGGTGCCGGATGGTTCCCCGCTTTATAAAGGGGATAAAAACGCCGGATATTTCCGGGAGATCACCCTGCTCGATCAGCAGGTCGGTCGCTTGCGTCGGGCGCTGAAGGAGATGGACATCGCCCAAAATACGATCCTTTGGTATTGCAGCGACAACGGTGGCCTGCTGAAGGAAAGCTCTGGTGGACGCGGAAAGAAGGGTCAGATCTACGAAGGCGGTCTGCGGGTGCCGGGCATCATCGAATGGCCCGCAAAAAAACTGCACGGGCGCACGGGCGTACCGGTGAACACCTGCGACATGTACCCGACCCTGCTCGCCATGGCCGGCATCGATGCCGATCTTCCGCATCCGCTCGATGGAGTTGATGTCAGCGGCGTGTTTGACGGAAGCATGGTTCGCCGCGCCGCGCCCCTGGGGTTTTGGCACAACTTCCAGGGCGGCCAGTCCACCCGTAGCGATGCGATCCTGAAGGAGATCATGGAAAAGCAGCAGGCCGGTGCGCCGCTTCCGCACAATCCGGAACGCATGAAAAAGGATGTCGATGAATTTCCTCGGTTTCCCGAAGACACCGCAACCGGGCACGCCGCATGGAACGACTGGCCCTGGAAGCTCCACCGCATCAATGGAAAAACCTACGAGCTCTACCATCTTGAAAACGACCCGAAGGAACAGACTGATCTTTCCACCCATCCCGAACACAAACAGCGCTTCGAGCGCATGCAGAAAGAACTCGATGCATGGATGCGTTCCGTTGTTCGCAGCATCAATGGGGCGGACTATTAATGAAGCATAACGGAGAATGAAAATGAGAATTAGACGATTGTTCAGTTTGATGGTTGTTGCGGCGATTTCAGGGTTCGCGTGTCAGCTTTCAAGTTTCGGTGCGGCGAAGCCGCGCATGAATGTGCTGTTCATTATTTCGGATGATCTGACGGCGACGGCGCTCTCGTGCTACGAAAACAAGGTCTGCCAAACGCCGAACATTGACCGCTTGGCCGCGGCGGGTACGCGCTATACCCGCACCTACTGCCAGTTTCCGGTTTGCGGGCCGTCGCGTGCATCGTTTATGTCGGGCTACTATCCCCACGCCACCGGAACCTTCGGCTATGTGAGCGGACGCAAAAACATTGGCGACCGCGCAACGTGGTCGCAGCATTTCATCGACAACGGATACTATGTGGCGCGGGTCAGCAAGATTTATCACATGGGTGTTCCGGGTGGCATTGAGAGGGGCGACAACGGATCGGACGACGAGTTTTCGTGGATGGAGCGCTTCAACAGCCAGGGACCGGAGTGGAAGGCGCCGGGCGATGGCGAACTGCTGGAAAAGAATCCAGATCGCACCAAGCCGGTCAAAGGCGGCAACACGCTGGAGCTGGTCAAGGCCGATGGCGACGACATGGTGCATTCCGACGGCAAGACCGCGAAGAAGGCCTGCGAGCTGTTGCGAAAGCACAAGGACGAACCGTTCTTTCTGGCGGTGGGTTTTGTGCGTCCGCACGTTCCGTTCGTTTCGCCGAGAGCCTACTACGAACCCTACGACTGGAACAACATCGTCCTGCCGGAAAAGGTCGAGGGCGACTGGGACGATATTCCGAAGGCGGGCATCAACTACAAGACCAGCAAAAACCTGAACCTCGACACGGAGCAGGAAAAGAAGGGCGTTGCCGCCTACTATGCCTCGGTGGCGTTCATGGATGCGCAGGTTGGCAAGGTGCTTGACACTCTTCGCGAAGAGGGGCTGGAGGACAACACCATCGTCATCTTTACCTCCGATCACGGCTTCCACCTCTGCGAGCATGATTTCTGGATGAAGGTGGGGCTGATGGAGGAATCCGCGCGGGTGCCGCTGATCATAAAGGTTCCCGGAAAGAAGCCGGCGGTCTGCGATTCGTTCACCGAGCTGCTGGATCTCTATCCGACTATCGCCGAACTCTGCGGTCTCGAAGTACCGAAACGCCTGCAAGGCAAGAGCCTCGTGAAGACGCTCGATAATCCCGCCGCCACGGTGCGCGACGCGGCCTTCTGCGTGAACTCCAAGAGCTACCTCCTGCGCACCGATGGCTGGGCCTTCATCCAGCACGGTAAGGATGGAAAGCTCGGGCTCCAGCTTTTCGACATGAAGAAGGATCCCAAGCAATTCACCAATCTTGCGGAAAACCCGGAATACAGCAAGGTCGTCGCGCACTTCAAGAAGCAGCTTGCCGCCAAACTGAAGGAGGTTGGCAAGAATGATTTGGGCGACGTCCGGAAGGCGAAGAAATAAGACCACCCGAAGGAGTTATGGAATGGGGACACCAAGAGTCATTGCACTGTTTTCAGCAGCCTGTATTTTGACTGCAGGTATCACATCGGCGTCAAAGCCGTCCGCTGCCCCGCCGGTGATCCTCGACAGTTCGGAGATTCCCGAGCTGGAGCCATGGGGCCGGGCGGCGGCGAACACGATGGTGGAGTGGTATCCCCGGATTGCGAAGCTGCTTTATTCCAAGGGCTACGAGCCGCCCAAGGAGATCTATCTTAAAATCAATAATCCCGGCAAGGGCGTGGCCGGAACGGCGGGAAATAGAATCGGGATTTCCGCAAGCTGGATCAAGAAGGAGCCTGGACACGGGGTGTTGATCCATGAGCTCGTGCATGTGGTGCAGGACTATCGGGGTGGGGGCGTCGGCTGGCTGACGGAGGGCATTGCCGACTACATTCGCTGGGGGCTGTACGAGAAAAAGCCGCTTGAGTGGTTTCCCGTTCCGCGCGATCCGACAAAGGACTATCGCCAAAGCTATCGCGTCTCGGCGGGGTTTCTCTATTGGCTTGAAACCGACCGCTCGCCCGGCATCGTGAAAAAGCTCAATGCCGCCTCGCGCGAAAGGCGCTATTCACCGGATATTTTTAAAAGGGAAACCGGAGCCGACCTTGATGACCTTTGGGCGGAATATAGAGGGGTAAGGAAGAAAACATGACGCAGGGAAAGAAATTTATAACCGTGCTGGCACTGATCGCTACGGTAGCTTCATCCAATGCGGAAGAGATCGAGATCGTCAACCCCTCCGCTGAAATCAACGGCGGGATCGACGGAGCCGCTATTAGTAATTCAGCTGTGCTGGGGTGGAGCGCAACCCACGGCACGGTCCAGAATGGCGACATTGATTTTGGCAACGGGGCATGGCGACTCAGCTACGGAAGCACCGGCGTGGTTTTCCAAATGACCGCGCACACCATCCAAACGGGTGAATCCTTCTCGCTCCGCTTCGACGCCGCCAACTTCCTGGCCGAAGGCGGGGACCCCCTCAACCACGACTTCAATGCCGACACTTCATCTATCGATTCCCGCTCATTCGCCCAAACACCGAACTGGACGAATCTTGGAACCGGCGACCAGGACAGCCAAGCCACCCGTTTGACCAAACCGACCGACGGCACCCGCAATGCCGTGCTTTCCCATTCCGCGGATAAGATTTTTGGCACCGACACCGGCTACACGCTAGCCTCCAACGATATTTTTACCATCACGTATGAATGGCTCGATGCCTTGGGGTGGAACGACCCTACCGACCGTGTGCGCGTTACCCTCTTCACCTCCGCCGACGACAGCGTCACTGGAACCCGCACCGACCTCGTCAGCATGGACTCCGATCTTGCCGCCTCCAGCGACATCTATGAAACCCAAACGAGCATCTTTCCCGCCATTCCCGCCTCGGCGCACGGCAAGCACCTGTTTCTCGCCATCGATACCGTGAGCAACGATGGAAGCGGTTTTGGTCGGCTCGACAACCTTACGCTCC
>DAOVNC010000114.1 GCA_030630445.1 Kiritimatiellales bacterium
GCGCTCTTCATCGGTCAGACGAACAACATATTTCTTCTCCATGGTACCACCTCCATGTTTTGGAGATCATGAAGGAACGCTCGCCCAATGCAAACCCTAAGATTTAAAGATGACGATGCACTAGGCGCATTATCGCTAACAAAGCTGGAAGAAATCAGAGGGCAGGCACATGTAGAGGATTGGACCGCCGTCACCCTGCCGGAAGCCACCTTGGATTCTTTGGATCCAGAAGCCTTGCGGGTTGCGCGTATCCGGTATAAGGAAAAACATGAAAAAGACTCCTTTTTTGTGGAGATTGATGCGTGGGACGATATCACCTTTCTCAATAAAGCCCGGCTTGCAATTCAAGGACAACTGACCCGGGCTGCCATCATTCTGCTGGGGAGGCCGGAGTCGGGGTCATTCATTCAACCTTCAACGGCACAGATTTCTTGGATCCTGAAGGATGCGGCAGGTTTGGAGCTGGATTATCAACATTTCCATCCGCCATTCCTACTCAACGTGGATCGGGTGTTTTTAAAAATACGGAATCTGACGCTGCGGGAACTTCCCGGGGGAACGCTCTTTCCCGTTGAAATCTCCCAATACGATGAATGGGTTCTTCGCGAGGCATTGCATAATTGCATCGCCCATCAGGAGTATCGTCTTTGTTCAAGGATTTCCGTGGTGGAAACCCCGGATACCCTGTTGTTGTCGAATGCCGGGTGTTTTCTGCCGGGCTCGGTTGAACAGGTTCTTCATCAGGATGCCCCACCTTCTCATTACCCAAACCGCTTGCTGACGGAGGCCATGGTGAACCTGAACATGATCGACACCATCGGTAGCGGGATCAAGCGCATGTTCAACACGCAGAAAAAACGTTTCATGCCGATGCCGGACTATGTCTTGTCGATTGAAAATCAAGTGAGCGTTCGGCTGTCGGGGCGTATATTGGATGAAAACTACACCCGCCTGATGATGCGGCGCCAGGATTTGCGGTTGGACGAGGTGGTGTGGCTGGATCATGTGCAGAAGCAGCAACCAATCCATCGAGAGGCGGTTCAAGAATTGCGCAAAGACCGGCTCATCGAAGGGCGTGTTCCGAATCTCTACATTTCCGCCCTCGTTGCGCAATCGACAAACCAAAAAGTGGAATACACAAAAAACCGTGCCTTTGACAAAAAGTACTATAAGGATTTGGTGCTGGAATTTTTAAAACAGCACAAAACGGCAACCCCGGAAGACTTCCAGCGTTTGCTTATGGGCAAGTTTTCCGATTTGCTGGATGAAAAACAGAGAAAAAACAGAGTGCGCTCGTTGCTCTATGAAATGAGCCGGAAGGATAAAACAATATACAATGCAGGGGGACGGGGAAGAGGGGCTCGCTGGGAGCTTCCTTCTCCATGATTTTTTAGCTTAATAACCGGTGCTTTAGCTTGTGTTTAGCTTAATTAAATCCCCAACAGGTTTGTTTTCAGTCAATTACATCAAGCTAAGCTTTCGGAAATCCGGATGGTTTAGCTTAATCGTCAGCTTGGAGTCGAGGTTTTGAGCTTAAGACAAAGGAAATGGAAAAGGACTACGCCACTAAACCAATTTATGTAACGTAGAACGAGCGTCTCGCTCGTTTCAGCAAGCGAGACGCTTGCTCTACTTTGGAAATCAAAAATATGCTCGATACCGAAACCAAACGCCGAATCGACTCTTGCCGCGACATTCTTGTTGGCAAGGTGCCCGACCCGAAAAGCCAGGTCGAACAGATCACGATTGCCCTGATCTACAAGTTTATGAGCGATATGGATGCCGAGTCCGTCGAGCTCGGCGGCAAGCGCAAGTTTTTCAGCGGCGACTACCGCAAATATGAATGGTCGCAACTCGTCGCTCCCGGCATGGGCGGGCACGACATGCTTCACCTCTATTCCGAAGCCATCACCAAAATGAGCCAGAACACCGGCCTGCCGGAACTCTTTCGCGACATCTTCAAGAACGCCTATCTGCCGTATCGCGATCCCGAAACCCTCCGCGCCTTCCTCAAAGAGATCAACACCTTCACCTACGACCACTCCGAGCGCCTCGGCGATGCCTTTGAATATCTCCTCTCCGTCCTCGGCGCGCAGGGCGATGCCGGACAGTTCCGCACCCCGCGTCACATCATCGACTTCATGGTCGAGGTGGTCGACCCCAAGAAAAACGAATCCATCCTCGACCCCGCCTGCGGAACCGCCGGGTTCCTGATTTCGGCGTACAAGCACATCCGCGCCGCCAACACTCAAAAGAAACTCGGCGACCTTTTGACTGCCGACGACAAAACGCGGCTCGTCAAAAACATAAGCGGCTACGACATCTCGCCCGACATGGTGCGCCTTTCGCTGGTGAATCTCTACCTGCACGGCTTCACCGAACCCCACATCGACGAATACGACACGCTCACCTCCGAAGAAAAGTGGAACGAACAGGCGGACATCATCCTCGCCAACCCGCCCTTCATGTCGCCGAAAGGCGGCATCAAACCACACAAACGCTTTTCCGTGCAGGCCAAACGCGCCGAAGTGCTCTTTGTTGACTACATCGCCGAACACCTCATGCCGACCGGCCGCGCCGCCGTCATTGTTCCAGAAGGCATTATTTTCCAGAGCGGCAATGCCTACAAGCAGCTCCGCAAAAATTTGATCGAAACCGCCGGGCTCGTCGCCGTCGTCTCGCTCCCCGCCGGCGTCTTCCAGCCCTACAGCGGCGTGAAAACCTCCATCCTCATTCTAGACAAGCGCCTCGCCAAACAGCGCGACGACATCCTCTTCGTGAAAATCGAAAACGACGGCTACGGCCTCGGCGCCCAGCGCCGCGCCGTCCCCGGCGAACAACTCACCGAAGCCAAGCAACAGCTAAGAGAGTTTTTTAGACAGGATTTACAAGATGGACAGGATTGGGGGAAACTCGCCCATGCGGTTTCCCGAGAAAAAATTGCTGAAAACGGCGAATACAACTTTTCTGGGGAACGGTATCGGGAAGTTGCCAAAAACAACCACTCGTTCAAAACCGTTTCCCTTGGCGACAAAAGTCTGTTCAGAGTGGTAAGTGGCGGTACGCCTAAGTCCACTATGGAAGAATATTGGAACGGTGGCATTCCTTGGGCGACACTTGTTGATCTTCCAGCAACCGATTTTATTTCGCAAATTACGACGACAAAGCGAACGATCTCGGAGAAGGGCTTGCTTAAATCCTCTGCAAAAATGATCCCGGGAAATTCAGTCATCATCTCTACGCGGGCAACGATCGGGCGCATTGCGATTAACCGAGTTCCCCTTGCAACCAATCAGGGATTTAAAAATGTCATTATTGAAGATCCATCACAGGTGTTGCCGGAATACCTAGCACTTGCTTTCACCAAACTTGTGCCAACCATGCAGGCTTGGGCAACGGGTGGAACATTTAATCAAGAGGGGGTTTAATCAAGAGGGGGTTTAATTCCCCGACGCTTGCGTCGATTCAAATTTATAGGGAAACAACTTGATACCTCGTGGGCTTGCCCCGAGGAGCTTCATGGAACTTTCGACAACAAAGTTTCGGGAACTCCAAATCCCGCTGCCGCCGCTATCGGTGCAGGAAGAGCTGGTTGCGGAGATCGAGGGCTATCAGAAAATCATCGACGGCGCCCGCGCCGTCCTCGACCACTACCGCCCCCATATCCCCATCAACCCCGACTGGCCAATGGTGGAGCTGGGGGAAGTGTCAGGTTTTTCTGGTGGTTATGCTTTTAAGGGTCAAGAAATGACATCTAATCAGGTAGATGAAAATTCCCGATCAGTGGTGAAGATCAAGAATGTCGGGAAAGATGGACGCCTCGATATGGTCGGCGCTAAATTTCATGCTTATTCCGATAGTCTCGATAAGTTTATATTAAGAGTTGGAGACCTTGTAATGGCGATGACAGGCGCAACGGTTGGGAAGGTTGCTGTCGTGGACAAGCCCGATCTGTTAGTGAATCAACGAGTCGGAGTCTTGCGTGGGAAAACGGAAGTATTACAGACGTATCTCTTTCATTTGTTGTATAGCGTTTCATTTTATGATTACTGCCAGAGAACTGCTGGCGGAGGGGCTCAAGGCAACATTGCACCTCGGGAAATCTTAGGGTTTCAAATCCCCCTCCCACCGCTGGCGGAGCAGAAGGCGATTGTTTTGGAGATTGAAGCGGAGCAGGCGTTGGTGGATGCGAACCGCGAGCTGATGACCCGCTTCGAGGCAAAGATCCAGCAAACCATCGCCCGCGTCTGGGGGGAGGGAAAATGAGCGATAAGCCGTCGATCAATCCGATAGATATTCTGACCCGTCTGGACTGGACGGAATGTGAGGAGTTGGAGCTGAAGGCGGCGAAGGGTGGGTTGCCGAAAAATAGACTCATCAATTTCGGTGACGAGGTGATAAAAGTATTTCGTGTTTAAAGCGAGTTGCTATATGGTGGCTTCAAATGAGTACAGAGCTAATAAAACTAGATTATCCGCCTATTATTGAGGCGATCGTCGATATTGATTGTGATATGCCTCCGGGATTTGAGGCGGGAACAGAGATCGCACGGGCGCAGGAACTATTTGGTAAAGATTATCCGCTGGTTAAAAAACGTTATCTGCATAGTCAGGAATTTGAAGGGAAGGTCGGGGAGTCCCCCAAATTGAAATCGGCAGATGTTACGATTCAATCTCTCCTGTTTCAGAAAAAAGAAGAAGATCAACTCATTCAAATTCGACAAAATGGATTTAGTTTTAACCGGCTGACTCCATACACCAGTTTGGATGACTATCTTCCTGAAATTGAGCGGGTCTGGTTGATTTTTGCTGAACACTTCTCGCCGCTCCTCGTTCGGCGTGTTGGGTTGCGCTACATCAATCGAATTGCCCTTCCCTTGGAAAATGGAAAAATTGAGCTGGATGATTACTTGAAATCGGGACCAAAATTACCTACGGATTCTCATTTGCAGTTTGCTGGGTTTATGCACCAACAACAACTTATTGAGCAGGAAACAGGCAATGTGGCGAATGTCGTTTTGACTACACAACCAACAGAGAATGAGAAACTCCCTCTGATTTTTGATATTGGAACGACAAACGAGAATTCCTTTGAGCCCTCTAACTGGGAACAAGTCAAAATATCTATTGAATCCTTGCGGAAATTGAAAAATCATATCTTTTTTGATAGTTTAACGGAGAAATGCAGATGCCTATTCCAATAACTTCGGCAGGAGCAACATGGGTAACCGGTCTGGCGTTGAGTGCTGGAGTATGCAATGCAGCCTCCGACCTAGGGCAGGTGACTCACAACGCAAGAACATCTATTATTCGGCATGCGGAGCAGTCTGTTGCTCTGTTTGGCCAAAAAGAAGATTTTATTTCCGAACTCTTCGAGCTAGCAGAAGAGTGTTCTATTGAAAATTGGGACGGATATGATGCTTCTCCCATTTCAGGTAAAGCATTTAATACCGTCGTTAAGTTTGTTCGCTCGTTACCCGATGGGATTGCTTTGCCGGAAGTTTCTCCAGAACCTGATGGTTCCATTTCCCTAGATTGGATGCCGAGTCGCTATCGTACATTCTCATTGAGTGTGGGGGAATCGAATCAGCTGGCATACGCATGGGTGGACGGGTTTGAACGAGGTCATGCGGTTGCCCCTTTTGATTTTCAAACTATCCCTGAACGAATCCTTCAAGGCATAAATTTATTTGTGTGAGACTTATGCTAGCTTCCGGTTTGCCAGACTATATTTCCGATGAAGAATCATTAGCTCGTTTTTTGAATTCCTCCAGACTCTTCAATACTGCCGGTCGGGTAAAGCCGGTGGCATTTATGCCCCGCAACGGAGAGACTTCGGTCTTTCGGTATGAACCGGATGCAGAAGGTGAAATATGGGAAACGGCTGAACAAATTGTTCAAGAAGGACGGAGAACCCATGGGGTTGCTTTTATCCAAGCTCTGGATGTCCGGAACATTAGTTTGGATGTCCACTCGAAAGAACCGCCTCCTCGCCATGCCGATATTCTGGGCTGGCCAGAGGGAGTTGATGCTATGTCTAAGGCGCAACAAAAAGAGTTCGCAGCACTATTGGCTCAATGCTCTGAGTTGCGAAGAAAATCATAGGCGTTATTTTTCGCAAAGAGTTTGTGCGTGAAACTTTGAACCGTTTTTGGCGGGCAGGTAGTATGAAAAACCAATTAGCATGTAACTATACCGTTCTCCGGTTTCTTCCGTACCCGGAAACCGGCGAGTTTGTGAATCTGGGCGTTGCCATGGGCTGTCCGGATCGGCACTGGTTTGATTTCCGGATGGAAACCCGTCGGGTGGATCGAATCACGGGTTTTTTCCCGGAGTTGAAACATAACAAAGAGGCCTTTATTGAAGGCCGGAAACTGTTCAAGGCGGAGCTTGACCGCATGCATGCGATGCTCAATGACGGTGATGATGAAGCACAGTTGCGGTTTAAGGAAAACGCAAAAATGTTTAATCAGGCGTTTCTGGCACTGGTACGCCCGCGCGAAGAGGCCTTTTGTTTCAGCACCCCCCGAACCTGCCTGACCGATGATCCGAAGGAAGCCCTAGAAAAGCTGTTCGAGCACTATGTAGAGCGCGGGTTTGCCCATAAGCCGGAATATCAAGAAACGCTTATGACTCGTCGATTGCGCAAGGTTTTTTCTGCGAAACAGCTTCTTAAGCACTACGTTGACCATACCTTTACCGGCGATTTGTGTACGGCCCATTTCCCGTTTGTTCGCCAGCAGGATGCCCGCTTTACACGGGCAATCCGTCCGTTGGATTTGGATAAAAAGGAAACCCCGCAGATTGTAGCCCATGCCGACCTTTGGAAAAGCAAGCTGGAGCGCTTGAAAAGCATACCGGATCATCCGGAACACACCCTGTTTGTTGTTCGCAAACCTACTGGAGGGAAGCGTCTGGATGTCTGCCAGCAAATGTGCAACGAGCTGGAGCAGGTTGGAGCAAAACTATTGCCAAGCGTAGATCAAACCGGAATTCTGGATTTCGCAGAAAAAAAATAGCCCCGAAATGGAGCACCTCAGCGACAGAAGATGGTCGAAGGGCAGGGAGTTTTGACTCAAGAGGAGCAGGGTTGCTGGGCGCGCTACCGTCTTATGTTCGCACCGGACTCCGTACATAAGAGCGGTAGCTCCGTACATAAGGATTCGAGCTCCGTACATAAGGGTTTGAACTCCGCACATAGGCGTTCCAATCGCGTCTACCTTGGTAGTTTCCTATCCGTTGTTTTATGAGGAGGATGAGATGAAAGTTGTTTTCGGTTTATTGATTGCATTGATGCTATGTGGAATTGCGGTGGCAGCGGATACGGTTTATTTGAGCGATCTGCAATTGGAAAATATTGCGCAGGGCTATGGAGATCCTGGCAAGGATGTTTCCGTTGTGGGCGAGAGGATTATGATTGGAGGGCGGAAGTTTGCGAAGGGAATCGGGACCCATGCGAATTCGGCGATGCATATCAAGCTGGATGGGCAGGCGAAAAGGTTTAGCTGCTATGTCGGGGTTAATGATACCGGCGGCAATGAAGAAGGAACGGTTGGCTTTGTTGTTCGTACCCTGGATAAGGAATTGTTTCGCAGCAAGGTGATCACCAAAGGCAATGAAGCCGTGAAGGTTGATTTGGATGTGACGGGGTTGACCTTGCTCATCTTGGAAGCGAATGATGGCGGGGATGATATCAATAGCGATCATGGGATTTGGGCGGACGCGGTTATCACCTATGAAGGGAAGAAGCCCGCGATTATCAAAAGAGGGGGCCATCGGTTTGAAATGCCTACCCATGCCAAGGTGGTTAGCGTGACGCATTTTGGAGTTAGGCCCAATAGCAGAATCAATGCGGTAAAAGCGGTGCGGGCGGCCATTGAAGCGTGCCGGGGGAAGGAAGGAATGACGGTTGTTTTTCCCAAGGGACGCTATGATTTCTGGGCCCAGCATAGCGAGGAGATCGATTATCACGAGTCCAACACAACGGATAACAATCCCAAGATATGCCCTATCGTATTGAAAGGGATCAAGGATTTGACGATTGATGGCAATGGCAGCGAGTTTGTGTTCCATGGCCGGATGCAGCCTTTTACGCTGGAGGATTGCGAGGGCGTGACGGTCAAGAATATCGATATCGATTGGGATATTCCTTTTGTTGCCCAATCCAGAATCATGAAGGTGGAGAAGGGATATATCGAGATAAAGCTAAACCCGGCTGAAACGCCTTATGAGATTTTGGGCGGCAAGATTGTTTTTTACGGCGAAGGCTGGAAAAGCGGCTGGTGGGGATGCATGGAGTTCGAAAACGAGACGCGCATCATACCGCAGCAAAGTGGCGACAGTCCATTGGGAGGTGGATGGAACAAATATAAAGCAGAGGAGCTGGGTGACGGGCTGGTCAGGCTGAATCATGGCTTTAAGCGCAAACCCAAGGGTGGAAATTATTTGATTATGCGGCACAGCGCCCGCGACCACTCGGGCGTATTTATCTACCGTTGCAAAGACACCGTGTTTGAAAATGTGAATTTGTTTACCGCGGCGGGCCTTGGATTCCTGGGGCAGTTTAGCGAGAACATTACGCTTAGAAATACCAACGTGATGCCGAACTATTCCAAGGGACGCTATCTCTGCGGCCATGCGGATGGATTCCAGGTTTCCAATTGCCGCGGGCATATCCTCGTTGATGGATGCAAGTTTGAAGGCTTGATGGATGATCCGATCAATGTGCATGGGACGAGTGTGCGGATTCTTGAGGTTAAAGGCAGGAACAAGCTTTTGTGCAAGTTCATGGAAGGCATGAGCACCGGGATGATCTGGGGCGGTGTTGGGAACAAGGTTGGCTTTATCGAAAACCAATCGATGGTTACCGTCGGCGAAAGTACCGTTAAAGCGTTGACGAAGATCGACAGGGACCATTTCGGCGACACCGGCATCTGGACCGGCTGGATAGCCGAAGGAACCGATTTCTGGGTACAGGTTAGTGCCGCGGATGAAGATACCGCCACCGGAATTGTTTATTACTTCGACTA
>DAOVNC010000088.1 GCA_030630445.1 Kiritimatiellales bacterium
GGAGCAGGTCGCAAAGGGTTTGCGTCTCGAACTGGTGCCGCAGGGCATTACGGGGCTTTCTTTTCGTGAGGCCGAATTCTATCCAAACTCGGCGATGGAGCGGCTGGAGATCGACTGGAAACCCAAATATACCTACATACCGTCCGCGCCGGCCATGATGACGTTGGTAAGCCGGTCGCTGGAGCGGCTTTCGGCAGAGATTGATTCGCTCAACCTAAAAGCGATCGGCGACAACGTCGAATCGATCTCCAGCAATCTGAATGTCTCGATTCGGCAGATTGAACAGATCACGCGAAACGCTGCCGGGGGATCGGGCGAGGTGATCGAAAATGTCCGGTTGGCTTCGGTCGATTTACCGACGGTGACCTCGAACCTATCGCTCACCGTGGTCGACCTGCAGAAAATTATCAACCATTCCGATCGCGACATTGAGCGGATCCTGGCCAACCTAAACTACATTACCGACGATACGCGCGAATTGATCCGGATGATCAAGCGCTATCCCGGCATGCTGTTGGCCGAACCACCGGAAAAAAACCTCAGTAGAGAAGGGGGACGTAAATGAATACATTAAAAAGAATCGTGTTGGGAGTCGTCTGTGGCGGCATGCTGCTGTCTGCCGGATGCGTAAGGCTTTGGACGAAGCCGCTCGATATCAAGACCTATATGGTTGTGGCGGAGCGTGTATCCGCACCCGTTGAAAAACCGCTGGCGGACAAGCTCTGGGTCGATACGGTGAGCGTGCTTCCGCCGTTCAATGTCCGGAACCTGGTTCTACGCAAAACCGACGTGGAGTATGAAACGAGCTACTACAGCGAATTGCTCCTGTCGCCCTCCGAAAACTTCCGCAACAACGTCTACACATGGTTTTTCTCTAGCGGAATCTTTGAGGATGTTTCGATGGTCAGTCGTTTGGGCATGACGCATCGCTTAACCACCACGGTGATGGAATTCTATGGCGATACGGCCGAAGGGAAGGCCGTCCTTAAAATCAAGGCCACGCTCTTCGATGAGAAAACCAAGGGCATGCGCGTGCTCTTCTCCCATGATTATCTCCAGCAGGTGGATGTGATCGACACCACGGCCGAAGAGTTGATCCGCGCCTACAACAAAGCCTTGGCGCACATCCTGACCGAGTTGGAGCAGGACCTGACGGCAAGCATCCAATCAGCGGAAGAGGAAAAATAGGAGGGCATGATGGAAAGGAAGAAAAGTCTAAAACAATGGAGCATGGCTGTGCTGTTGATGGGCGGAATTATGCTGTCGGCCGGATGCGCAAACTGGGATGGCTATGCAGGAGTCGCCAATGAATGGCGGAGCCCGGATGTGCCGGAATGGAAACCGGGGGTGACGACGGCCTCGGATGTGACGGCCGTGCTGGGACCGCCGTCGCAGCTGATTGCGCTGCACGACGAGACGGTGTTCTACTACATGCGCGAGGGGAAAGACGGGAAATCCTTGCTGCTCATCATTTGGAATACAGGCACGCAGACGACCGAATATGACCGCGCCATGTTCTTTTTCGATAAGAAGAGCATCCTTCGAAAATATTGCTACAGCCCCGAGGCGCTTCCTTATGAATCTGCAGAAGAGAAATGAGGGTTGTTCGTTGATGGTTGATGGTTGCCGGGGTGGATGGCCTCCTCGTGTGTTTAGTGCCTTTTCCTTAACAACGATCATTCAGCAATTTTCAACCTACCTAGCCGTAATGACTATGCTAGCCGGAAGCGGGTGCGCGATGAACCGGAAAAAGCTGAATCAGAACCTGGCGTTTCCGAAGCAACCTTATGCGGACGGTATCACGCACAGCGATGACGTGCTCGACGAACTGGGGCCTCCGCTGGAAATATCGGCTCTGCCGCATGGCTATGTCTTCATGTATGAGTCGCTGGATGTGCTGGAGTTTCAGCTCGGGTTTTCGCTGCCGATTCCCGTGATCAACTGGTTCAAGTTTGTGGTTGCCCAGGCGGACTATGATCACCATGTCCAGATCTATCAGTTTGATGACGAACATCGGTTGATAGCTTCCGGCGGGGAGGATACCCATTTTGATCTGGGAAACTCCACGGCCGTACAGCCGATCCTTACCGTTGAAGCCATGTTTGATACGTCTAGTGTTGAAAATGAGGTTGTATCTTTTGTGGAATGGCCGGCGTTTTGCCTGCTGCCGCTCCCGCAGACCCTGAACCGGGCGCAAAGCATCGATACCGGAACAGCCGGCTTGGAGCAGCGCGGTACTGCGCCGTTCGTTGGTCAGCGTTCTTTGGAGATGCATAAATAAATGGGAAATGGCTTCAGGGTTCGTGTTGCCTTAGAGGATAAGAAAGGTAAAATCAAATTCATGAAATTGGTTGAATTCTCTTCCAGCTCTTTTTCGTTCGGCAGGCTAGGCCCTGTGCTTTTGTCTGCCGTGTTCCTTGTTTTTGTTGGGTGTGCGCACATCCCGGCATATCCACACAAGCCGGTGAGCCATAGCCATGCTCCAGCGACGGAAGGGCTGTTGGTGGAAGCCAGTGAGTCGGTGATGAAAAAGGCCGGTGAAGGCGAGTCGGCCTTCATGTTGATCCGCAACAACGAAGATGCGTTGCGCTGGCGCCTAGCGCTGATTGATTCGGCGCAGCAGAGCATCGATCTGCAGGTCTTTATCTGGTCGAACGATGAGAGCGGGCGGTTGATGCTGGCTCGCATCATGAAGGCGGCAGAGCGGGGCGTGCAGGTGCGACTTCTTGTCGATGATATGCCTAAGGATATATCGGATCGTGGCACCGCGATTATCGCTCGTCAGCCGAATATTCAGTTGCGCCGCTTTAATCCGGGGCGCGTCCGGAAGGGAATGCTTAGACGGGCATTCCAAATGAGCACACAGTTCAAACAGCTCAACCGCCGCATGCATAACAAGCAGATGGTGGTGGATGGGCAGTGGGGGATGATCGGGGGAAGAAATCTTGGGAATCCCTATTTTGGGCTGGCCAAAAAATACAACAACCGCGATCTGGATCTTTTGATCACCGGAGCCATTCTTCCAAAAATGGCGGCGGATTTTGATGAATACTGGAATGCCGATGCCGCCTATCCCGGCGAGGCGATGTCGGACAAGTTGTCGGAGAAGGAAGTCAAAAAACTACGGAGCGGGTTTGATGCCGCCGTGTTGGAAGACCGAAAGCTCTTTGCGCAAACCCGCATTCCCCCGGAACCCATCGACTGGAGCTGTGAGTTTGCCCAGTTGCCCGATCAGATGGTGATGGGAACTGCGCAACTGCTGCAGGATTCACCGGAAGTGAAGGGCGATCGCGGGGTTCGGTTGGTCGATCAGATTGATCAAGTCGCGATCGAGATTAAATACCAGTCCTGCGTCATTACCCCCTACATGATCCCTTCCAAGGAACAGTTGGCGGATATGGCCCGGAATATCAAAGAGGATGGCCGGCGCGTGCGGTTGCTGGTTCCGGCGATGGAGTCGAACAATCACACCATGGCGCACAGCCACTATAAAAAATATCGCAAGCGGATTCTGGATGCCGGAGCGGAACTCTATGAATTCCGTGCCCAGCCGTCGGCGGAACTGCGTGCCGTAAGCGATACCGATCCGATTAAAGCTGACTTTATTTCGCTGCACACCAAAGCCTTTGCGCTGGACGACCACTGGGTGCTGATCGGATCGCTCAATGTGGATCCGCGCTCCATCCAAATCAATACCGAGCATATGCTGCTGATCGATTCACCGGAACTGGCCGCCCAGTTGATTGGCGACTTTGAGCGCATGATTGCGCCGGGGAATTCATGGGCCGTCACGCGCAACGAAAAAGGGAAACTGCGTTGGACCTCGGGTGATGAAGTTCGCAAGCGCCAACCTGCCCGCAGCTTCGGCCAGCGCGTTTCCGCTTTCTTCTGGCGGCTGCTTCCGATCGAAGGACAGCTTTAAGGAAGGGGGAAATATTATTGCAATCATGGGCAAAAAATCAGAGGCGGAGTTTGTGGGGCATTCAGGCTAGCACTGGGCGTATCCGGCGGCACCGATGTCTGGTCGTTCGAAATACGCTTTGTAGCGTTCGGTGTTTTTGGAGAATAACAATATTCTAATAATTTGAATGAATTGCGAATAGCACTGGACATCGGTTGTAATAGTACTAATGTGGTCGTATTCGTTCGAGGGATGGCAGTAATGGATAGCGGAAAAATCCAAAGAAGTGAAAGCGAGCCAAGCAAGGAAGGAACAGGGATGAGCAAGAAACTAGGTGCGGAGTTTATCGGTACATTCTGGCTTGTGCTGGGCGGTTGCGGTAGCGCGGTGCTGGCGGCGTCGGTTCCCGTGGTTGGAATCGGGTTGCTGGGCGTTTCGCTGGCCTTTGGTTTGACGGTGCTGACGATGGCGTTTGCCATTGGCCATATCTCGGGTTGCCACCTGAATCCGGCGGTAAGTTTCGGCCTGTGGGCCGGAGGACGTTTCGGGATCAAGGAACTGGGTCCCTATATCGCGGCGCAGGTGCTCGGCGGGCTTGCCGGTGCGGGGGTTTTGTATGTGATTGCGTCGGGGGCGGAAGGATTCGATATCACGAATGGATTTGCCACGAATGGTTTTGGCGAACATTCGCCGGGGGGCTACGGCATGGTGGCTGCGCTGGTGTGCGAAACGGTGATGACGTTCATGTTCCTGATCATTATTCTGGGGGCCACTTCGAAACGTGCGCCTGCGGGCTTCGCGCCGATTGCGATTGGCCTTGGATTGACCCTGATCCACCTGATCAGCATTCCGATCACGAACACGTCGGTCAATCCGGCGCGCAGCACGGGCGTAGCCCTCTATCAAGGCGGATGGGCCATCCAGCAACTTTGGCTGTTTTGGGTGGCGCCGATTGGCGGAGCGATCCTCGCGGGTATCGTTTGGCGCTGGTTGGGCAAAGAGGAGGAGTAACCATGAAGAAGGAGAGTACATCATCATGAGGAAGCAAGTAGCGATGATCGCAATGGCCGCACTGGTGCTGGCCGGCATGAACGAAGTCGCCTATGGCGGCGAAACCAGTCTGGCGGGTTATCTCACCTACTGGGATGGTGGAGAAAATGGAGGGAATGAAGGCGTAGGCGGAGGAGTCAAGCTGCGGAAAAAATTTCTGGCCTTCCTGTCTGCGGATATCCGGGCCGGCTACGTGGACTTCAGCGATCTGAACACCTCGGTGGTGCCGCTGGAGGCGACGTTGATGGTGGGCTTTCCCTTCGTGGTTGAACCGTATGTCGGACTGGGTGCGAGCTATTACCTTTTCGATACCGATCTGCCGGGGCTTGATAACGGGGCCGGTGGCTACGGTGTGATCGGTTTGCAGTTTAACCTTTTCGTGGTCGGCGCCTTGGCGGAGCTGCGCTACACAGAGGCCGAAGCGGACTTAATGGATGGTCTATCCGCCAATCTGGGCCTAATGGTAAAGTGGTGACCAATGGTCGGTTGATCGGTCGGGAGGGCATGTTGTGCGGGAGATCAAAGAGAACTGAACTGTTGACAACACGGGTGGTTTCTTTAGTATACCCGCAACGCAAGGAGGTATGGTGCCGCTGGAGTCGGACCGAAAAGGAGACAGGATGTGGTAGGAGGAATGGTCGCGTAGGTTCATGGAGAAGCAACAAACCAAAATGGAGAGAAAAAATGAAGATGAAAACACAGATCAGAAGTTTCGTACTATTGCTGACCGCAGTTGGCTTGGTGGCCGGTTGTGCATCATCAACCGGACAAAAGCGGCGCAACCAGGTTGAGTCGAGTGTTGAAAGCACCCGCACTGGGCTGGAGGCGGCCAAGTCGGCTATCAGCGAAACATTGGCCACACTCGGCAGTCTGCAACTCGAAAGCACGGTGTTGACGGAGATTTACCCTGTCTTCAAGAAGCAGGTGACGGCCGTTGCCGATGGTGCGGAGCAAGTGAAGAAAAACAGTCTCGCCATGCAGGAAGCCGGCAAGGTTAAGTTCGATGCATGGAAGCTGGAGCTTGAAAGCATCCAGGACGCGAAGCTGAAGAAGACCAGCATGAAGCGGATGGAGGATGCGATCAAATCGCATGAGGCTTTGCTCGCGCTGGTTAAGGAATCCGAGACCGTCATGGATCCCTTCGTTTCCGACCTGACCGACATTGTGACCTATCTGGATCTGGATTTGACCAAGGAAGGCATTAAGAAAATCTCCGGATTCAACGGTCCGATCAAAAAGGCCGCCAAGAGCGGTGAAAAAGTACAGAAATGGATTGATGGTGTTGTGGAGGAACTCGTGAAAGCCGAAGGCAAACCACCCACAGCTTAAATGAAAGGGTGTATTTCAAAAGATGTCAGCAAAGGAGGCTTGTATGGCATAGAGCTGTTCCGCACCGGTTGAATGGTTCAACTAGTGCGTTGTGTGGAGCCTTCCGCAGGGAGGGCTTTGGAGAATGAAGGATAAAAAGGAGATACAACGATGAAGAAGTTTATGATAATCGCATTGGGCTGCGCTGTGGCAACCGGCGTATTGGCAGAATCAAAAGGGTTTCAAGCTAGCTTGACGCCAGACATTGCCGTTCATGATCGCGATACCGAGATTAATGGTGTTTCCATTGGTGTATGGAATGAAAACCCGTCACCCAAATTCAACTGGCAACTCGGTTTTGTGAACGGGGCGACTGGTGACAGCGTAGGTGTGCAGTGGTTTATTTTCCTGCCGACCATCTATAACTATGCTGAAAACTACACCGGAGCCCAGCTAGGTTTCGTCAACTATACTAGTGATACCTTTGTTGGTGCACAGCTAGGTGCGGTTAACATTGCAGGAACCATGACCGGCTTTCAGTGGGGCGTGGTGAACTATGCGGGAACCGCGAATAACCTTTTCCAACTCGGTCTGGTTAATATTATCGCCGACAACGAATGGTTCTCCGATTTCCCAAGCGACTTTGCTAAAGGCATGGTTCTTGTCAACTGGAGCTTTGGCGGATCCGACTAATCGAATCCTTCCATTGAATATAAAAACCGCGGGCTTCGGCCCGCGGTCTCCTGTCTGGTTTGTCGGGCGAGTGATTTAAACCCTTGTATTGCCGATGAAACAGACGGGGTGAATAAAGTGGTAGCGAAGGTGTCAACAATGAGGGAGGTAATGTATGAATCTCAAACTTTCCGTTTTCCGTGTTAAATCTCCGAGTCAAAAATTAGCGGCCTCTTTGATGCTGATGTGCCTGTTTGTTTTTGTTGCGGGTTGCGCGACCTCCCCGCCGGCGGGTGGCGTTGCGCTTGAACCTGATGAGGTGGAAACACCTGCCCCGGACGAAGCCGTGGAATCCGTCATGGAGGATGCCGAGGCGGGTAAGCCTCTTAGTTTTGAAGCCATCGGCATCGCTTTTTTGGAGGTACCGGAACAAGCGACTGAAAACCAGGCAGCCCAGTCGGATAAATTTATCGAGGCCCAGGGTTTTGGGCTCCCTTCCCCCTCCGCTGAAAATGATGCACAGAAACGGTTGACCGCAATGGAAGCGGCTCAGTACCGGGCGCTAGCCAATCTGGCAGAGAAAGTCATGGGGCAGGAAGTGGCTCGGGAGGCGCGGGTCGTCGATATGGCTTATGCGGGAGAAGAGGTTCGTGTGAGCCTTTCTGGAACGTTGAAGGGGGTTTCCGAAGTGGAGCGGAGCTATGACGCGGAAACCGAAATTGCCACGGTGGCCTTGAAGGTGGCTCTTGAACCGGAGGAGAACTCGCGGCGCATGACACACAAACAACCGCTTTCGATCGATCAACGAAAGGCCCGGGCCGTGACGGCCGCCCGGATTCATGCGACGGCTTTGTTGCGTGAACAGATAGGAAAGGTCTACGTGGAGCAGGATATCCGTGTCGAAAATCTTAAAATGGCGCATCAGGAAGCACGGATTTATGTGGAGGGCCTTTTGAAAGGGATCCATTTTTCCGATGCCCGCTGGCCGAGCGAGACGCACTGCGAGGTTACCGCTACCCTTGAGGTGGACAAAGGCAACCTGAGCAAGGAGGAGTCAATGGGTGCGCCCGATGAATCCCCCGAAAGGGCTGAAGCGCCACTTCAATGAGGAGGGTATTAATCGTGTGCAGCGGTTGATAAACCGTGTGTTCTATTCACGTTAAGTCCGAACAAAGGAGGTAGGATGGTGGATCGGTTTTAAAGTGGTACTGAGATGGTAGACCTTAAATTAAACCAATCAAAAAGGAAGGTGCAGAATGAAAAAGTTGAATGTAGTTGTATTATCATGCATTGCAGTCGCCGGCATAATGTCGATTACAGGATGCCAGACGACGGGCGGAAAGGCCGCGCAAGAGGAAGCGGATGCCGCCCTTGCACAAGCACAAGCAGAAACCGCCGCCGTACAAGCGGAACTCGATGCCGCCCTCGCGGAGGCAGACATCAAAACCCAGGCAGCAAAGAGAATTCCGGGTGCCACCCTTACGCAAACCGGGACACTGTTGTTTGCGGCGCAGGGACAATCCGTGGCCGTGGCCGAGGAAGGGCCTCTGGGAGTTGCCAAAGCCCGGTTGGCAGCAGAAACAATTGCCAAGGCCAATCTGCTGGAACTCCTGAAAGGGGCCCTGATTTCCGGTTCGGTGACGGTCGGTGACATGATGTTCCAATCGCAACTTGTTTCCACCACAGTCACCGGATGGCTGGGAGGGGTTACGCTGGAGACCGTTTCAACCGTCAATGAACAAAGCCGTCTTCCCAATGCTGAACCGGTCGATCAAATGATTACAGCCAAAGCTACGCTGGAGCTTTCCATGGAAGCTTGGGAAAATCTGTCCGACTACGTTGAGTAGCAAAACCCTATGAGTCATCCAGCGAAGGGAATACACGAATAGGGTATTCCCTTCGCTTGTTTAGCGCTTCCAGTAAAAGGCCGCATGCCATGAAGAAAAGTGAGTTTTGGCGATGGATCGTGGCGATTTCATGTGTTGTTTTGGTCGCGGGATACGTCGTAAAGAATGCGAGATTCAGAGAATCGGATCCGGCTGTTCCTGTTCTTGCCGGAGATTCGGCGACGATCGGTTTTGTTGTTGAAGGGTTTGGATACGGATCCCCGGATTCAGGGCAGGCGGTTTCCGAAGTTCATCGCGCAGCAGTCAAAGATGCCCTTATAAATGCGGTTGTGCAGGCTGAAGTAGGTATGAATGTGCAAGTGCGCATTGATGGGATGCGACTCAAGGAACGCGTGGTACGCTCTCGGAGCATGGGATATGTGGAGTCTTCCCGGGTGCTTGACGCGGGCTTCATGTCAACGAACAATCCATCGATTTACCGGGTGCGCATGGAAGTCTCTGTACGCCCACTCCCTGCGCATCCTGCGACGATTCTCTCTGCCGATGCGGATCGATGGCTCCCTACAGTGGCCTTGACCGTGCAGTCGGAGCAAGGGGCTATTCATGCAAAATCCTGTAGAGAGGCGCTCTCCTCCAGTTTGCGGGAATGCGGGATCCGAGTGGTGGATTTAGATGATGAACCCACGGCGCTTGTTGTGGATGTGGCGTTGACGCAGTCTACTAATGATGCAACGTGGAAACTTCAGTGGAAAATGGGGCGAGCCGGTGTTTTCGGTTCCGCGGAACGCCCTGGGGCAAGTGCGGTACAGGGGAAATTTATGGTTTTCGATGCCGATCTGTTTCCTTCTTTGGAATTGGACAGGTTGGGCGTGTTGATGGCCCAGGATGCCCTGCGCCTATGGGTAACGCGACCGCCCGATTTAGATTCTCCACCAGATGAAGCTCGCGAATTACATCAGGAATAACCGGGGTTTGATATGAGGGGATTTGCATATATTGGTTTCTTGGCCGTATTCGTCGCGTCGGGTTGCGGGGAAAAGGCTACACGTGATCTTTCATCGGTTGAGGAGGAAGGCGTATTGCGGGTGATCCGTCCGGAAACGGCGTTTGCCGGCCTGCCACGCGGGGAGGATTCCGAAGTGCGCGAGGTGGCTCTCATCCGCAACTTTGCCAAAGACCATGATCTGGAACTAAAATGGGTACGGGTTGGCCCCGACCTCCTTGCCGATGAATTGCTGGCGGGGCGGGGGGATGTGGCCATCGGATGCCGGTTGGAGTGGATTGACGCGGGGGCAAAACTTTTATTTTCCCGTCCCGTATTCAGCCCTGTAAAACCCGACCCGGCCGCAAGTGAAATGGATGCAGGGGGGGAATATCCTAAAACAGTATGGGCCGTTCCACAATCTTCGAGAAAACTGCTCAAAAGCCTCAATGCTTTTCTCGTCAAAGAACATCCCTCCGTGATACCGGAATCACGCGCCGGCGATCTGGCGAAAATGAAGGAACGCGGCTACATCCGCGTGCTGACCCGGAACAATCCCGCCTGCTATTTTATTCACCGTGGTGAACTTATGGGGTTTGAGTA
>DAOVNC010000441.1 GCA_030630445.1 Kiritimatiellales bacterium
CGAATACGCCAAAAAGATCCAGCGCTACGGCGCGGGCATGGTCGTGATGGCCTTCGACGAAAAAGGACAGGCCGACACCACCGATCGGCGCGTCGAAATCTGCACGCGCGCCTACCACATTCTCGTCAACGAAATCGGCATCGACCCAACAAATATTATTTTCGATCCCAACGTCTTCCCGATCGGCACCGGGATGGAGGAGCACCGCATCAACGCGGTCTCCTTCTTTGAAGCCGCCCGCATCATCCGCGACACCCTGCCTGGCGCGATGGTCAGCGGCGGGATCAGCAACGTCTCGTTTTCGTTCCGCGGCAACAACCGCGTGCGCGAAGCGATCCACGCCGCGTTCCTCTACCACGGCATGAAAGCCGGCCTGAACATGGGCATTGTCAATCCCGGCATGCTGGAGGTCTACGACGAGGTCCCACCCGACCTCATGAAGGCCGTCGAAGACGTGGTGCTCAACCGCGATGAAGAGGCGACCGAGCGGCTGATCGAGTTTGCCGAAAAGTTCAAAGGCGAAACCCGGGATAAAAAGGAAGAGACGCAGGCCTGGCGCAACACCCCGGTCGAAGAGCGGCTTTCGCACGCGCTGGTCAAAGGCATCGTCGATTTTATCGATGAAGATGTCGAAGAGGCCCGGCAGCAATATGGCCGTCCGATCCATGTGATCGAAGGGCCTCTGATGTCCGGCATGGGTATGGTCGGCGACCTGTTTGGCTCCGGAAAAATGTTCCTGCCGCAAGTCGTTAAAAGCGCGCGCGTGATGAAAAAGGCGGTGGCCTACCTCCTCCCCTTCATGGATGCCGAGAAGGATGGACAATCCACCAGCGCCGGGAAGATTTTGATGGCCACGGTGAAAGGCGATGTTCACGACATCGGCAAAAACATTGTCGGCGTGGTGCTCGCCTGCAACAACTATGAAGTGAAGGACATCGGCGTAATGGTTCCGTGGGAAACAATCCTCAGGGAAGCCAAGGAATGGGGTGCGGACATCATTGGCCTCTCCGGTCTAATTACGCCGTCGCTCGACGAAATGGTACACGTCGCCAAGGAGATGCAGCGCGAAGGAATGAAGATTCCATTGCTGATCGGCGGCGCAACCACCAGCAAAAAGCACACGGCCGTCAAGATTGCCCCGGAATACGACGCCCCTGCCATTCACGTGATCGATGCCTCGCGCGCGGTCGCCATGGTCCAGTCGCTGTTGAGCCAGGATCTGGCCTATCGCCGCGCGATCAAATTCGAATACAGCGCCCTGCGCGAGCAATACCTCGACGCGCAGGAGGCCAAGGCGTTCCAACCCTTGGAAACTGCGCGCGCCAACGCCCTTTCCATTGATTGGGAAAACGATGTTCCACCGGTTCCGGAATTTACCGGAAGCCGCGTAATCGATTCGGTTTCTGCCGAGGATCTCGTACCGTTCATCGACTGGACTCCCTTCTTCCGCACCTGGGAACTACAGGGCAAATATCCCGAAATTCTCGGAAAACCGGCCGCCCGCTCGGTCTACGACGACGCGCAGGAATTGCTCCAGCGCATCATCAATGAAAAGCTATTCCAACCGCGCGGTGTCCACGGTCTCTTCCCCGCCAACCGCGTCGGCGACAATGTGGAAATCTATACCGACGAAACGCGCACCGAAGTGAAAACCACCCTGCACTTCCTCCGTCAGCAGCATATCAAGACCGACGGCACGCCCAACCGCTGCCTCGCCGACTTCATCGCGCCGAAAGACTCCGGCGTGGCCGACCATATCGGAGGGTTCGCCGTCACCGCCGGGTTTGGGGTGGTCGAACTCGCACAACAGTTCCGCGAGAACAACGACGACTACAACTGCATCCTCGCCCAAGCCCTCGGCGACCGCCTCGCCGAGGCCTTCGCCGAATACCTCCATAAAAAGACCCGCGACGCCTGGGGCTTCGGCCAAGACGAAAACCTGGGCTACGAAGAGCTGATCAAGGAAAAATACCGCGGCATCCGCCCCGCGCCCGGCTATCCCGCCTGCCCCGACCACACCGAAAAGACCATCCTCTTCAACCTGCTGGACGCCACGGCCAACACCGGCATCGAACTCACCGAAGGCATGGCCATGGATCCGCCCAGCTCCGTTTCCGGCCTCTACTTCGCCCACCCCGACTCGCGCTACTTCCCCCTCGGCCGCATCGACCGCGACCAAGCCGAGGACTATGCGCAACGGAAAGGGTGGACGGTTGAAAAAGTTGAAAAGTGGCTCGCCCCCAACCTAGGCTACAACGCGTAGAAAGCTTCCTTTTTCTCTTTGCATAACCCTATATTGGTGCTAAATAAAGCACTGTATTTAATACCGAAGGAGGTATCATGATAACAATCCCAGCACAGGATGTGAAGCGACGAAGCATTGGAGCAGTAGACGATTTTCTCGCCCATGAACCCGTTCACATCATCAAGAACAACCAGCCCATGTATGTGGTGCTGCGAGAAAAGGACTATCAAACCATGATGGAAGATCTCGCTCTGGCACGCATCGAGGCCTCGGAGGGCGACCTGCGCTCGGGGCGCACCCGCAAGGGAACCGCTGCCGATCTACTCAAGGAGCTAGACGAAGCGGAGACCCCCTAATGTATCAGCTGGTCTGGACGAACACCTTTTCGCGCACGGCTCGAAAGTTTTTAAAAAAGAACCCTAATTTAAGAGGTGAATTTGAGCGAACACTTCTCCAACTAGAGACCGACCCGAACCACCCTAAACTACGACTCCATCCACTGAAAGGCCCGCTGGCAGGCAAGCATGCCGTCTCGCTGACCTACAGTCACCGGATCGTACTTATTTTAGCGCTAAACGAAGGTGAAATTGTACTGATGGACATCGGGACACATGATCAAGCATATCGTC
>DAOVNC010000395.1 GCA_030630445.1 Kiritimatiellales bacterium
AATCCTTGGGCTTTGCCCAAGGCTAAAATGTGTTGCGCCGTCAGCGCAAATTAGCCGCCATCAAAAGCCTCCCTGCAACACACCGATCCCACGATCACCACTAAAAACCCAGAAGAACCTGTTATCCATGGTCTTGTGACCTTTGTTTTGGTTGCGGCTATGCCGCGCTAGGTTTATCTGTGGTTCTCAGGGTTTCTGCGGCGAATCAATCGAGGAAATAGTTGTAGCCTCGCGCCTCTTCGCTTTCAAAAACCTCCATCGCATCCTCCGGGCTGATGGCGGCGATGATGCGGGTGCGGATGGTTTCGTCGCGAACCATCGAGGAGAGGCTCGAAAGCACCTTGAGGTGCATGTCCTTTTGGTCTTCCGGCGTAACGATCAGCATGATCAGCTTGACCAATTCGCCGTCGGGCGCATCGAAGTCGATCCCATCGCGGCAGATGGCCAGAACGCCCTGGATCGCCGGTCCCTTTTTGATATGTCCGTGCGGGATGGCGATCCCGTGTCCCAGCGCGGTCGAGATCTCCTTCTCGCGCTCGACGATGGTTTGGTAAAGCTCCTCATGGCTCACATGCTCGACGCGGTGCGTGCGCATCAGGAAGGCCACCATTTGGCGGATGGCATCCCATTTATCAAGCGCACGCAGGTCGACGGTAATAAACTCCTCGGACAGGAATTCAACCAGCCGCTGGCGGTCGCGTCCGGCTTCCTTCGACCGAATCAACGCCGCCTTCGTAAAAAACGGCCCGACAATTTCGTTGATCGTCACCGCCGCAAGAATAATGGCGCCGACCGCGTTCGTCATCGTGCGCGGCATGCTCTCGTCGCCATCGAGCAGCACGACCAAACCGATGGCGATGCCCGCCTGGGGCACCAGCGAAAACGACATGTTTTGCCAAAGCCGCTTCGAACATTTTCCGATCATTCCACCCAGTGCGGCACCCAGTCCCTTGCCGACAAACCGGGAAGCGAAATAGACCAGCGCCAGACCCCCGACCTGCATCATTGAATCAAGATGGAGCGATGCCCCCGCCAGCGTGAAGAAGCAGACATAGAGGATCGGTTCCAGCGGCTCCAGCGTGGTCAACTGCTTTTCCGCCACCGCGGAGCTATTGCCAAGGTATACCCCGAAAAAGAGGTTCACCAGCAGCGGACTCAAACCCAGATAGGCGGCCAACCCATCGCAAACCATGATCGCCAGCAGAATGGTGCTAAAATCGTGGAACCTGGGTTTGCTCACCAGCTTTTTGCTGATCCACCCCGCCGCGCATCCCAAGGCCAGTGCGCCCAGCAAATGGTAGGTCGATAGCAGCAAGGCATCGTCGATTTTTCCCGTGGTCTCGCCACTCTCGAAGTAGGCGGAAACAAACGTGCGCATCATCACAAACAACAAGATGCAGAAAATATTATCCAGAGCGACCACCGAAACGAGCGTCTTCACAAACGGCCCCTTGCAGCGCAGTTCGCGGATCAATGCCAGCGTCGTGGCCGGAGCAGTCGCCGCCGAAATCGCGCCGAGCATCAGCGCCATCGGCCAATCCATGTGGAACAAGCGCGCCACCCCGATCACCACCGTCACCGTGGCGGCCACCTCCATGATGGAGATCGACACAATGCGCCGGATGGAATTATGGATTCGGCGGTAGGAAAGATGCCCGCCAATGCTGACGGCGATCAGGCTCATCGCAAAAGTCGACAGCGGCTGCAGGGCGAGCATTTCGCTGTGCGAGCCGATAATTCCCAAACAGGCCGGCCCCACCAATACGCCACCGAGAATGTTTCCGGTAATGTGCGGAAGCCGCAGCAACCCCGCCAGCCAACCCATCAGCACGCCCGCCAGAATAAGAATGCTCACCACCAGAAAAGGACTCAGTTCGCTTGACGCGGCAATCATCTCGAAAATCTGTTTCAGTGCTTCCATACAACTCCTGCAAAGTCGGAACAATCGCGCCCGACGGATTGCGAAGCAGTGTGGCAGAGCAAAAAACCATTGGCAAGGAAACAGGATGGAATCTCAATAGGACCATCGATCCGGCGTCTCACCGGCCTCGACACCGCCCGCTGCCCCCAATGCAAAACCAGACTCGTTCCCGCGCCCCTGCCCTTGCCCAAACGCCCGCCCTGACAATGAAATCGAACCGCGGCATCCAGACTTCGAAACGAGACGCACCGCGCCACCCTGGCTCCAAAGCCCTCCTCTCCACCGGAAGCTCCGCGATCGGAAAAGAAATATAAAGAAAACCATGGCGACGGCACCCGGGGTTCCATACAATCCCCATAAGTAAATTGGAACGTGTCGAAAGGCTCAGTTCAACATCAAGATAGCACCTTTAGGGTGTTCTCATATCCATCCAGCCATCAGCCTCTGCGGTAGTTGTTGATGTTTTAGTGAAGCTGGACGGATAAAATCCTAATCGTTAGCATTGAAAGTAATTCGTGGCACAAATATAGAGGTACAACGATATGGTCATGCACATAATAATGGTTGCTATGGGTTCTTTTCTGCCATTGATAGCTGTACTTGCTGGACTCTCCTACATATTAGAAGACTGCCCAAGTTGGATAGTTACACCTGCTATTATACTAGTCATAATATTGGTTCCACTGGCCTTTCATTGGGTTTTAAACGACCCTCCTAGTGACCGATCAGACGAGTATTACCTAGATTATGGACCTGGCGGATACAATTATGAACCGTAGTAGATTTTTGTCTAAAATTTGCATGTCTGATAAAAAAAATAACTGCTAACCAGAGCGTGAATCCATCTGGAAACCAAATGGAGAAAGAATGACAAACACAACTACTACAGCACCCAAATATCAAAGCGTAATCCGAGAAAGAAATATCTTGAAAGATTACGGACTACCGCTCCTTGGTTTATTCGTAATTTTCTTTGTGGTTAGCATTATATTTTCAGCGTTAACAAAAGATGATGCTGATGAAAAGTAAGCTATCAATCGGGTGGATCCTACCCGGTACAACGCACGTCGATGAGGGCAAAGTTTAATTCTCGGGTCGGGTCACCCGTAACGTCGCTAATGGAGATAAAAATGAGCCATGCAGATTTATTAAACCAAATAGTTCATACAATTTCTGACTATCGCTCTGGTGAAATACCACCGCCAACACCGGAACATGTAGATCGTTGGGTTTCCCAATTTCATGCCGAATCGAAAAATGCAATTTTAACTGAAATTTGCCATGTGCTTGATTATTCATATTTCAAAAAATCTAAGGTAATGGACTTTTTAGCTACAGCTACCCAAACAAAAAAATTGGTTG
>DAOVNC010000172.1 GCA_030630445.1 Kiritimatiellales bacterium
AATTGCTGCGGAGTAACATCATCGATCAAGCCGATGGAGATTCTTCCGGGGTCGAATGCGGTGTGCAAGGCGGTGTTTACAACGCGGAACCGCTATGGCAAGCAGAACAAGCAAATCCTGATTGCTTCCAACGACCGAAAACATCCGTACTACGAACTAAAGATGGTCGGAACACTCTTGCGTCCGGTGGAGTTCAAGCCCCGCCTCATCCGTCTCGGCTCCCTGCTTCCCGATGCCCACGTTTCGCAAACCATCACTGCCACCAACCTGCTCGACAAGGCCGTAGAGCTACAGTCGGTCAGGTCGACGGTAGAGGGAATAGAGGCCAAAATTGTAGGCGGGATTGATGATGCCGCATCCGGGAATCCAGACCGGGATCGCCGATCCCGGCTACAGCCGAGAAGCTGGACGATCCAACTTGACTCATCGGAGCCCTTGGCTGTCGGAAAGCTTAATGGCCAGATCCTGCTCAATTTTACATCTGGCACGGTGAAGGTTCCCGTGATTGGAATCGTGAAGCCCATCATTCAGGAGGTGCCCGGACAGATCCGATTTACATCCCGTTCCGCCAAAGCAACCGAACGACTCATCATGCTGCGGAGCGGTGACGGGCGGGCGTTCGAGGTTCTTTCTGCAAAGCTGGAAGCGGCTGAAGGTTCGGTTGAGATCAAGAAGCTTTCCGAGAACCGTTGGCAGTTGAGGGTGGCTGTTGTTCCGGCCAACCTCTCTGAAACATCCTCCGTGCAGATTAAAACCTCCTGCAAATCCCAACCTATAATAACCGTTCCGTTATCGGTTCGTTAAAGCCATGTTTTCTGCTCCTGGAAAACTTCTCTGGATACAGCTACTGGCCCTTCTGTTGATTAGGGATCTGTTTGGTGGAGTACCAATCTCGCGCATCCTAATCGAATACCTTGGGTGCAGGACTGGGGCAACTATGTGGAGGCCAAGGCGGTGGAGGAGGGGATTGAAGTCATTCCCCTAGGTATGGCCTATTCCATCCACCAAGAGGGTAGCAACCTGTTTGTGGATGCCCGTCCTTCGGAGGAATACGACAAGGGACATATACCCAAGGCCATTCTCCTGCCTTTTGAGACGTTGGATGAACAGTTTGATGCCTTGGGCCAAATCCTGTCATCAGATGCCCCGGTGGTTGTCTATTGTCGCAACCGTGAATGCGATGATGCCTTATTGCTGGCTCATGAACTACGGGAAATGGGTAAAACCAACCTGCTCTATTATGTGGATGGCTTTGAACTATGGGAGGAATCGGGATGCCCGGTCGAAGTCAACTAACCCGAGTCCTTCGAGTGCTTGCCATCGCCATTCTGGCCGTGATATTCGGTTGGTCGGGCCTGCATAAAATCATCAACCCCGAAGGCTTTTCGCTTTCAGTATTCAGGTATCACCTGCTTCCATATGAAGCCGTTAATATCGTTGCTCTCTGGATCGCCGGGCTGGAGATTCTGTGTGCTTCTCTATTGTTCGTGCCTCGTTTGCGGGCTGCGGTGTTATGGACGCTTCTTTGCCTGCTAATTGTGTTTTCATTTGGAATCTGTATCGCCCTAGTGCGAGGCAGTCACATGGCTTGTGGGTGCTTTTCTACCTCGCCTATGGCACATCCCATCGACGGGGTATCCCTCTTGAAAAATATTGAGTTGATAGTTCTCGCTGTGTACTTACTCGCTTATCGGGTCGTTACATGTCAGGAAGATCAATGCAATAATGGTGAGGAATGCCAGTGAAACTTTTTCTGAAAAAAGTAAAACGGGTCAGCCTGTGAAATTTAGAATCGGTCCCTTCCCCCGCGCCCCCATCCCTTTAGAACCCGCAGGGCATAAGCCCCGTTTCGACAACTCCTCCATCACCGACACCGCCACCACCGTCGCCATGGGCTACTCTTAAATATGCCAGAACCTAACGATAAAAGGTATCACCTGCCCTTTTTTAGGGGCATCTATCCGGAAGAAGCTTGCGGAGGAGGGGGAATCAGTTGGCTTTTACGGCGTCGAGTTCGATCTCGAAGAGCAGGTCGTGGCGGCAGACGTCGGCATGCGAGATGGCGACAGGTAGCTCGGGCAGATTGTTTTCGACGCAGTATTTTTCGAGCAGGTGTGCTTCGTCGATATCCTTGAAATAGGCGATGGCGCGGGAGGTGTCTTGCCAGTCCATGTCGCGCGATGTCAGGATGGCGTGAACCACTTCCATGGTCAGTTTGATCTGCTTCTTGGTGTCGCCGATATGGACGGTCTCCCCACCGGGTTCGATGCTGGCCGTGCCGGAAATGGTCAATAGGCGCGATCCGGGCTGGTCGATCTCGACCGCGCGGGCGAAGGAGCTTTTATAATCGAGCGCAGGGCATTGCAGCGGCGAGGGCACGGCGAATACCTTCACGCCGTCGTGCTTGGGTTTGACGGCAAGCAGGGCGCAAACCATCGCTTCACCGGCGGCGGAACCGGCGCCGATGCCGGTGCTGGCGGGAACCATTTTGTCGAAGGTGCCGCGTTCCTTGAAGAATTGGGAGCGGACGACGTTGAATTCGTCATACCATTCGAGCAGGTCGTTGAGATAGATCCAGGTGCGGGCGATGTCGGTGAATTCCATGTCGGCCTGCTTGAGCAGGGTTTCCATTTTTTCAAACACGGCGTGCGCCTGTTCTTCGCGGGAAAGCGAGAGGTCGTCGGCGCGGATGTCGCCGAGCAGGCAGTAGCGCGCGTCTTCGGTGTCGTACCAGTTGCCGACGAGGCGGTCGCCATCCGTCACGGGGTTGAGCTCCGCTCCGGAGAGGGCGATAAACTGGGTGCCGGTAATACTGCACTCTCCGGGGCAGGCGTCGCCGTGCAGGAGAGTCAGGGGCCAATCGAGCTGCTTGATGGCCGAGACGGCCTTGGGATAGAGCTGCCGCCCGCCAAAGAGATATTGGAAGGCGATCTTGGCATCGTGTTCCGCCATCTCGGCCGAGACGCGGTCGAACACCTCGTGCATGTTTTCCTCGGTGGCTTGCGCGGTAATGTAGTAGGCCTTCACTCCGTCGTGCGGGAACTCCACGATTTGCAGGCTGTCGCTCGGATTCAATGTTGTCTCTTGCATATCAAAAATCTCGTTCATGGGCGGGTGGATTTCAAGCTTTGTCTTCTTGGTTTCCGATCCAATTTAAAAAACAGTAAACGCGGAAAGCACCAGCCCTCCTTGATTTGGATCAATTTTTTCGGGGTTTTATGCCCTGCGCCCTACCTGTCAACATAGACGTACCCCATATTGCGGAGTGGACAGCAGGTATTTGAATGGGCAGGTTTCCGCTTAAGTTTTGCAAAAGAGGGAGGTTCGTGACTGCCGGGGCGGTGTCATTTAATTTGAGGCAGCTCGAACCCGTCCTTAATCGCAATCATTGATCGTCTGGTATAATACGCGTGTGCATAATAGCGACTTCCGTTTGTATGATGATAAAAACAGTTTCCATTTTAAGGAGTGGTTGCATCACTTGCCTTCGCCGGAGTGCCGTTCCCCCAATGCTGTTGGCGCTGGGGGTGTTTGGAAGCGCTGTCGGCACGGCTGAATCGGGTCGAGACCGCGAGTGGGCGGAGGCCATGCTGAACCTCCGGTCCGACTACCGTGAAAACGGGCTAAAGAAGGGTGCCGCAAAGCGACAGATAAAAATGTCGCTCACCGGAAAGGTCTTCGAGCAAATGCTGGCGGACTATCCATATCGCACGGACTGGATGTTACAGGACACTGGCAATAATCTCAAAGCGTGGTTGAATCAGACGGGCGATGCGGTTGTTGAGCGCGGGCTTTTGCAAAAGTTCCAGGGATTGGAAAAACCGCAGGGCGGCACAGACGATCCCCGCTGGCTGGAGTTGTATGCCATGGCGGCGGAGCAGCGCCGCTTCAAACGACTGGAAAAACTGCGCCGCGAATTTCCAAGGATTGTCTTTACGAAAAACCACACGATCATGCCTTCCTTCTTCGCCTACACGGAAGGGCAGTCGGATGCCCAGTCCGAGCGCCATTTCACGCCGGGCACCGCGCTGTGCATGCTGGAATGGGACGGTGCCTATGCGAAGACGTCGGATCTGATCGCCGATCCGCACGGGCGCATCCGCGATCCCGAGGTTTCATTCGATGGAAAGAAAATACTCTTTTCGTGGAAGAAGTCGGATCGCCTGGACGACTACCACCTGCATGAACTCGACAGGGAAACCGGCCAGGTTCGCCAGTTGACCTTTGGGCTGGGCGTGGCCGACTTCGAGCCGTGCTATCTGCCCGGCGGCGATATTGTTTTTTCCTCTTCCCGCTGCGTGCAAACCGTGGATTGCTGGAAAACCGAAGTCAGCAATCTCTACACCTGCGGGCCGAACGGAGAATACTTGCGCCGCCTGGGGTTTGACCAGGTGCATACCGTAAAGCCTGCGCTGCTCGACGACGGGCGGGTGATCTACACCCGGTGGGACTACAGCGACCGCGGACAGGTATTCCCGCAAGGGCTCTTCCAGATGAACCCAGACGGCACCGGACAAACCGAGTTCTATGGAAACAATTCATGGTTTCCGACCACGCTTTCCCATGCCCGCGGAATTCCCGGCAGTTCGCGCGTGGTCGCCGTTGCCCATGGACACCATACTTGGCAGGCCGGCGAGTTGGTTCTGGTTGATGTGGCCAAGGGTCGCCAGGAGGCGGCAGGCGTCCAGCTCATCGCCCCGATCCGTGAAACCGAAGCGGTGCGGGTGGATGCATATGGCCAGCAGGGCGACCTGTTCCAATATCCGTATCCGATTAACGAAAATGAATTTCTAGTGGCGTATTCGCCACTGGGCGGCCGCCCGACGCGCTTCGCCATCTACTACATGGATGTCGATGGCAACCGCGAACTGCTGGCAGGCGATCCCTCCATATCGTGCCAGCATCCGGTTCCGCTGAAGGAGCGCAAACGTCCGCCCGCCCGCCCAAGCCGGGTGGACTACACCCAGGACTCCGGCGCCTACTACATGCAGGATATCTACTTTGGCCCCGGTTTGAAGGGTGTTGAGCGCGGCACGATAAAAAAGTTGCGGCTGGTTGAACTCGATTTCCGTGCGGCGTGGATTGGGCATAACAATAGTCGTGGCCCTGCCGGGAGCGCACAGGTCAGCACGCCGGTGTCCATCGGAAACGGAACATGGGATGTCAAGCGCGTGATCGGAGATGCCGAGGTCTATCCCGATGGCTCGGCCTACTTTGAAGCACCCGCGCGAACTCCGCTTTATTTCCAGGCGCTGGATGAAAACAACCGGGCGGTACAGACCATGCGCAGCTGGACAACGCTTCAGCCGGGCGAAACCTTTTCCTGCATCGGATGCCATGAAGAGAAAGACTCCGCACCACTGCAACAACCCGTGAGCATGGCGTTGAAAGCCGGAGTGCAGCAACTTGAGCCATTCCATGGACCGCCGCGCGGTTTCAGTTTCCTGAAGGAGATCCAACCCATCCTCGACGCCAAATGTGTCGGTTGCCACGAAAAGGAAGGGAAGATGATCCTCGATCGTACGGTCGTGCTCGACAAGAACGCCAAGCGTCGATGGACCCGCTCCTATCTCAACCTCACGGAATCGGTCAGGATCGGGGGGAACGGACCCTATATCGGCACCGATGCCAAAGGGCTTTGCGTCTGGGTTTCGTCCCAGTCCGTACCCGATATGATCCCGCCTTATTCGGTCGGTTCCACCGTAAGCCCGTTGATCGACCAGTTGCTCAAAGGGCATGGGGAACCGACGCGCGAGGAACTCGACAAGTTCATTGCATGGGTCGATCTCGGTGTCCCGTTCTGCGGGGACTACTACGAAGCGGGCGAGTGGACGCTTGGGGAAACGGCATTGTATGATCGCTATCAGGCGAAGCGCGCGAGGCTGGCCGCCCTTGACGAACAGAATATCCAGGCGTTGCTTGCTGGCCAGCCCATCGTGCCGGCGTCCCAAAACCGCTATCGCAACATGGCGCTGGAAGCGACGGCCACCGCGAGCAGCGAGTGCCGCAGCGAAGCCTGCTTTGCCGCTGGCAACGTGGTTGACGGCGACCGCAGGAACACGGGCCATGGCAAGGAATTCCCGTCGTGGGGGCCGGACAAGGCCGATGGTCTTTGGCTTAAGTTGGAATGGAAAGAGGAGGTCTATGTCGACCGTCTCAACATCCATATCCGCGCCGACTTCAAGAAGGACCACGACAGTTGGTGGAAGAGCGGGACGGTTGAACTTTCCAATGGCCGGAAGATTCCTTTTAAGCTCAACAAAACCGCCGCCGTGCAGGTGATCGAAATCCCGGTTAGGAAATGGCCGCCTGAGCCGATCCGCTGGCTAAGATTCAACGACCTTGTTCCCGCCGAAGACAAATGGTGCGGTTTCACCGAAGTCGAGGCCATGGGTTGCGCGGCCAAATGAAGTCCTCACTCCGCGTTCGGGATAACGAGCGCCGCGACAAGATAGGCGACCAGTCCGGTGACGATGCCCGAGACCAGCACAACGAATACGACCAGCAACCGCAACAGCGTCGGGTCGATCCCGGTGTATTCGGCCAGTCCGCCGCAGACCCCCGCCAGCATGCGGTCGTTCGACCGACGAAGCCGTCGCGGTTGGTCCATGCCTTCGACGAGGTTGCGCTTGCAGTGCTTGCAGCGGATGGCCTCGATCCGCACGTCGCCGCCACAATAGGGACAGGCCATGGTGGAGGTTTCCCGGTCCAGCGTGGCGAAGAGCCGGTCTGCTTCTTCCGGGGTGACGGTGCCGCCTTCAATCATGCCAAGGATGCGGGAGCGTTCCTCCCGGTAGCGCGAGCGCGAGCGCTCCAACCCTGCGGTGCGCTGGTCGATCGACGGCGGCGGCGGACCAGCGGCGGGTTGCACCGGATCTACCTTGCGCCGCGAAACCACCACTCCGAGGACCACCAACAAGGCGAGTGGAACCAGGACAAAGAACAATAGCATCAAACCAAAAGTTGCAACCATGGTCAGCTCTCCTCAGGGATGATCAGGGCGGCGACAATATAGGCGATAAGGCCCGGCAGGATTCCCGTGACGAAAACAGCGATCGCCACGAGCAACCGCATCAGGGTCGGATCCATGCCGGCATAGACCGCCAACCCGCCGCAGACCCCTGAAAACATGCGGTCGCTACGGGAACGGTACAGCTTGCGAGGAACCGTTCCATCCGGTCCGGGCTGCTGGTTCGGGCTGCCGTCAAGCATGGCACCACAGTGCTTGCATTTGATGGCGGCGTCTTGGATCTCTTCAGCGCAGTAGGGACATCTTTTCATTGTTCAACCTCCAGTTATTATAAATAAAAATCCGCATAGACCCCGAAGAATTTCAGGGCTACCAAAACCAAAATGAGCAACAGTGGAATGATAA
>DAOVNC010000336.1 GCA_030630445.1 Kiritimatiellales bacterium
TCCCGTGTATGTCATCTCATCTGCGTATAGGCCGAATTTATAGAAGGTGGTTTTTCTACCGAAAAAACGATTCAAGGCTCTGTTTTCCATCTGAAACCGTATTAATTATTGCCTAGCCATACCTGATCCGGCATAAATGGACATCTTGTTAAAACGAAGGCTAGACGACTATGAAACCAATTTATGCAGGCACCCACCAAGTCCGCGGTCGCGGACGAGGAAAGGTGATTTTCACAATAATTGTCCTGTTGCAGCTAGCGGCTGTCGGAGTGTATTTCTACATGAAGTCCGACAAGCCCGAAGCTAACGAAAACCCGCCCGCTCCCGTTCCGGAAGGGCTTGCCCCCACCCCAGCTCCTGCGGCCATGGTGCCAGCAACCCCCTCCCCGGAAGCAAAGGCGCTTGTCGACGATGCCCGCGCGGCTATCGATGCAGGGCAACTCACCTCCGCCCACGCCTCGCTGAACCGTGTGGTTGCCGCGAGTCCCGATCCGGAAGCCATCAAATTGCTTGGCCAGGTCAACATGCAATTGCTGAAGTCATCGTTGATGATGCCCGGCAAGGAATACTATGTCATCCAATCCGGCGACTACCTCCAGAAAATCGCCAAGAAATACAACACGACCGTTGCCCTGCTGAAAGCCATGAACGGCATGGAGTCGGATGTCATCCGCCTCGGCGACCGCCTGCTCGTCTTCAACAGCACGTTTTCCATCCGCATCTCCAAAAACCGGAATGAGCTCGACCTGGTCAGCAACGGCAAGCTTTTCAAACGCTACAGCGTCGGCACCGGAAAATTTGGAAAAACCCCGGTCGCCAAATTCACCATCACCGACAAGATTGTCGAACCAGCGTGGGATCGCCCCTCCGACAACAGGCGGATCGAATACGGCGACCCCGAAAACGTGCTGGGTTCGCGCTGGATGGCCATCAAGTCGGCTGATCATCCCGAGCTGACCGGTTTCGGCATCCACGGAACGTGGGAACGCAACAGCATCGGCCAGCAGTCGAGCGCGGGTTGTATCCGAATGTTGAACGAAGATGTCGAGGAGCTGTTTGATCTGGTTCCGCGCAAGACACCCGTTATGATCATCGAATAATTTCACGGACAAGGAGCATTCATGAGCGCACAAACCACCCTTCCCTTTGAAGAACCCGTTGTCGAGCTCGAAACCAAGCTCAAGGAGCTTGAAGCCTTCAGCCAAGAGCAGGACATCGATGTTTCGCATGAAATCCAAAACATGAAGAAGAAGATCGAGGAGACCCGCAACGGGATCTACGCCAACCTCAGTGCATGGCAAAAGGTACAGGTGGCGCGCCATCCCAACCGTCCCTACACCATGGACTATATCAACACCATAACCACGGATTTCGTCGAGATCCACGGTGACCGCATCCATCGCGACGACCGCGCCATTGTGGGGGGCTTCGCCATGATTGATGGCCGCAAAGTGATGATCATGGGGTCCCAGAAAGGCCGCGACACCAAAAGCAACGTCGAGTGCAACTTTGGGTGCGCCCATCCGGAAGGCTACCGCAAAGCGCTACGCCTGATGAAACTGGCCGACAAGTTCAATACACCCATCATTACGCTGATCGATACCAAGGGAGCCTATGCCGGTCTCGAATCCGAAGAGCGGCATATTGCCGAAGCGATCGCCGTCAACCTGCGCGAATGCTTCAATATCAAAGTACCGATCATTTGCGTCATCATCGGCGAAGGCGGCAGCGGCGGTGCACTGGGAATCGGAATCGGCAACCGCATCCTGATCCTTGAGCATGCCTACTACTCCGTGATTTCCCCCGAAGGTTGCGCCGCCATTCTCTGGAAGGATCGCGCCTATTCGGACCAGGCCGCCGAAGCGCTTAAAATCACCGGTCGCGACCTGATCAAGCTCAAGCTGGCCGACGAAATCATTTCCGAACCCAAGGGCGGGGCGCACACCGACCACGAAGCTGCCGCCGACAACGTCAAAGCGGCCATACTCAAAAACCTGGACGAACTATCGGCCATGTCGCCCGAGGAAATTCTGCAAGACCGCTACGGCAAGTTCCGCGCCATGGGCGAATTTGACGGATCGGTGGAGTAGGATGGAATTCCAATTCCGTCCGGACGCTCCGTTGCTACGGTCGGTTGATCTCCACCGCCGAGCTTTTGGCAAAGCGCAGCGCACCTGGTTTATCGATGGTCACCACCACCCGCTGAACTTTTCCATCCCCTAGCGCAATGTCGGCAATATTTTCCGCAAGCGCCTCAATGAGCAGGAAGCTACTCTCTTCCACCAGTTTGAGAATGGCCTTCTTGATGGCTTTGTAGTCGACCGTGTCGGCGAGGTCGTCCGAGCGCCCCGCTTTGCGCAGGTCGCAGTGCATCTCCAAATTGATAACGATGTCCTGTTTTTCGCGGCGCTCCTCTGGATAGATTCCAATGATGCAGCGCAGCGCCAGTTCGCGTATGAAAATCTTGTCCATAAAAACTCCTCTTCGTAGACACGGCATCCTGCCGCGTCCAGGAAGAACACAAAACGCTTCTTCCCATTGCAAAGCTGGCTTCAATACACAAGCCCACCCCAACGCGGCAAGATGCCGCGTCTACATTAAACCCCATTCCCCAACAAATGCTGCCCGCCATCCACAAAGAGGGTCTGCCCGGTGATGGATTCCGCCTGCAATAAAAACAACACGGCTTCGGCAATGTTTCCAAGGGTTGGAAGTTGTTCGAGCGGAATATTGCCGGCCAGCTCGCGGGCGCTCGCGGCGGAACTTCCGGGAGGCGGAAGAACCGGGCCGGGGGCGACGGCGTTGACGGTGACCTCCGGCGCATATTCAAGTGCCGCCAGCCTGGTGAACTCTTCGAGGCCTTTCTTCGAGATCGAGTATGGGGCACACGTGGTATCGTTGCAGCGAATGCGCCGGTCCAGCAGATTGACCACCGCCCCCCGCCCCGCCAGCGCGGCAAAGGTGCGCGTCAGCTCCATCGGGGCGAATAGGTTGATCTGGAATTCGCGCTGAATCCGCTCGGGCGTGGTATCGGTCAGGGTGTCTTTCGTGAAAAGGGCGGCGTTGTTCACTAAAATATCCAATGGACCCACCTGCCCGATTAACTGCGAACAAGCCTCCAACGATTGGAGATCGGCCTGAACCGTGAAAGGAGAAAGCGCCTTGGCCTCGGCGGCGGAGTTGCGGTAGTGCACCACCACCTCGACTCCCGCCCGCTGCAACGCCTCCGTGATCGCCTTTCCAATGCGGACCGCGCCGCCCGTAACCAAAGCCCTTTTGCCTTCCAAAACCATGAAACTGTTCATACGCCGATTCGCGAACCATTGAAAGTTTTCGCTTTCCTTTTTCCCGGGTCTGGAAAAAAATGGTTCTACTTTCACGGGAGAACACCATGGTTCGTAAAATCCTATTCGGCATCCTTGCATTGTTCATCGCTTGCTCTGTTCAGGCGCAACCGACCAACGACACCCCGCTGGTCTATATCATCCCGGTCAAAAAAATGATCGAACCCGCCCTGCTCTACGTCGTCCGCCGCGGCGTCGACGAGGCCGTGCGCAATAATGCCCAGGCGATTATCTTTGAAATGGACACGCCCGGCGGCGCGGTCAATGCCGCCGGAGACATCATCACCACAATCACGCGTACGGACATCCCCACCTATACCTTTGTGGAGAATGACGCCTACTCCGCCGGTGCCATCATTGCGCTCTCCACAAAACACATCTACATGGCTCCCGGCAGTGTGATCGGCGCGGCGACTCCCATGATGATATCGCCTGTGGGCGGTGTGCAGGAGATGCCGGACGAGGTGCAGGAAAAAATGACATCCGCAGTTGCCGCGATGGTTCGTTCGGCGGCGGAACAAGGCGGGCATGACAAGGAGCTTGCGGAAGCCATGGTGCGGGCAGACATGGAATACAGCGTGAACGGACAGATTATCAGCGAGAAAGGCCGGTTGCTGACACTGACGAACGAAGAAGCCGCACAGTTGGTCGGCGAAGACCAGCACCCGTTGCTCTCGGAGGGA
>DAOVNC010000187.1 GCA_030630445.1 Kiritimatiellales bacterium
CCTCCGTAGCGAATGCGGAGCAGGTTTCGAAGATCATTGAGATTGTGACGGCGGATGAAAACCGGCGTATTGTGGTGGTGTCGGCCCCCGGCAAGCGGCACGGCGACGACACCAAGGTGACCGACCTGTTGATTGCGCTGGCCAACACCGTGTTGGAAGGTGGCGACTATGAAGTCGCCCTGGAAAGCGTGATTTCGCGCTATGCCGAAATCCAGCAGGACTTGGAACTTCCGGAATCCGTGGTGGCCACCATCGAATCCGACCTGCGCGGACGCATTGAAAACCGCGATGCCAACGCCCTCCAGTTCATGGATGCCATGAAGGCCTCCGGCGAAGACAACAGCGCCAAGGTCATTGCCGCGGCATTCACCCAAAAAGGGTTCCCGGCCAAGTACGTTAATCCCGGCGAGGCGGGCATGCTCCTTAGCGACGAGTTTGGCAATGCCGAAGTCCTTCCCGAATCGTTCGAAAAACTGGCGGCACTCAAAGACGCATCCGAAATCATCGTTTTCCCCGGCTTCTTCGGCAGCACCAAATCCGGTGAAGTGGCCACCTTTCCGCGCGGCGGTTCCGACATTACCGGGGCCATCCTCGCAGCGGCGGTGAAGGCCGATGTCTACGAAAACTTTACCGACGTCGATTCCGTCTACGCCATGGATCCGCGCCTGGTTCCGCATGCGCCCGCCCTCGAGTTTATGACCTACCGCGAAATGCGCGAGCTCTCCTATGCCGGGTTCGGGGTTTTCCACGATGAAGCGATCTTCCCCGCCGTCCATGCCGAAATCCCGATCTGCATCAAGAACACCAACCGTCCCGAAGCACCCGGAACCCTCGTCACTTCGACGCGCGATGTTGGGGAGGGCGTGGTGGCTGGAATTGCCAGCGCCGATGGCTTTTGCTCCATCTCCATCGATAAATACATGATGAACCGCGAGGTCGGCTTTGGCCGCCGCTTGCTCCAGATATTGGAAGAGGAGAGCATCTCGTACGAGCACACCCCATCCGGGATCGACAGCATCTCCGTCATTTTAAAATCGTCCGAACTCTGTACCCAAAAAGAACGGTTGATTGTGGGGCGGATCAAAACCGAGCTCGATCCGGACCATGTGGAGGTCGAGCACGGCCTTGCGCTGCTCATGCTCGTGGGCGAAGGCATGCACTATGCCCTCGGAAATGCGGCCCAGGCCACCACGGCACTGGGCGATGCCGGGGTCAATATTGAAATGATCAACATGGGTGCATCCGAAACCAGCATCATGTTCGCCATCAAGGAAACCGACCGCATAAAGGCCATCCACGCCCTCGGCGAATCCTATTTCGGGTAGGGTTTTCCCGAAGCTCGAAACGGGCGTCAGGGTTGCTTCAGCCGCACATCCATCTTGTAGAAGCATTTGGCTTCAACACCATGAACGGTGTCGGTGTAGCTGTTGACCGGGTATTCGATCTCTTCCGTGTTCAAGGGTTGGAAGCCGAGCTCTAGGGCGGTTGTCCAGAATATGTTGTAGACCCGCCCGGAAACCGAGGGCCATTCGATGACAAGGTCATCCGCCACGGAGGCATGGTTGGTGATTGAGAAGCAGGAGTCCGCATTCGTTGGATCCGTTCCGGCGATGTGTTCCTGAAGGGTGTTCTGGCCATCCCCATCCGCATCCACCACGCCTGTCCAGACCACTTGATCCACCCATCCGCAGTCATTGCCTTCCGACATGTCCAGGTCTTTCGCATAGCACCAGCTCGCGGTATGCAGACCTTCCCCGAGGATGTATGTTTCTTGCAACCACCCCGTCTCGCCCGATATGCGGGTTTTGATCTCTTCGCCGAGGGAGAGGTCGAGGAAATCGTAATTTTCTTCCGATGAAACTTTCCACCAAAATGAAAAGGTTCCCGGGCCGGCCAGTTCGGTGGTGAACCAGGAGGTTTGGCCATTTGTGCAGGAACCGGATTGGGCCGCGTCTATGCCATCATGCGTCGTGCCGGCTTGGCTGAACCAGGGTTGGTTTCCGCCTGTTGTTGTGGGGAGGAAGGGGGCGTCGATGGCCTCGGCCAATGATTGGTTGTTCGCCCCGGCATTCGGAGTCCAGGTGATTTGATCGACCCAGCCGCAATCGCCTCCTTCCGAAAAACTTTCGTCTTTGACGTAGATCCAGCGGAAGACATGTTCGCCGGGGCCGATTTCAAGCGTTTGCTTTTCCCAGTCGGTTTCACCGGAGATCCCTGCGATGGCGGTATTGTTGGCAAGGAGTATGAGCCAGTCATAATCCGCTTCCGACGAGGTCTTCCACCAAAAGGTCAGCGTGCCCGGTTCTGCGACCCGGATGCCGAACTCCGCCGCTTGGCCATCCGGCACGGTTCCGCTTTGCGCGGCATCGATGCCGTCGTGCGTTGTTCCGGTTTGGGCATGCCAAAGACCGGACGGCCCCGGCTTGGAGTGGACGGGAAGCGCGGTTTGGTCGAGGGCGTCTTGCACGGCAGGGTCGCCCGTCATCGCGGCAATGGCTTCCGTTGTTCCAAGCAGGCTGCCATTGAGGAGTTGAACGGTCTGGGTTGGGTTTTCAAGGAGGGTCCGGGGCGTGGCATAGTCATAGAGTTCCTGGAACGAAACCGCGCCGTTGGCGGAGCTGTCGCCATGGATAAAGCCATAGATTGCTTTTTCCGTGAACAGGCTATAGGAGGCTCCTGCCAAGCTAAGCTCATTATAGTCGCATGCCGTGATCCAGCCAATGGAGGGTGCCTTCGTCGATAGGGATTTGGTGGTTGCTGCATAGTTCCGCATCACATCCTGGGCAAAGTTCCAGGCGGAATCATCCGATGCCTCGTCCAAGGAAAGAGTCTTGAACATGCCGCCGGAAAAACAGGCGTCAATGACGACGATAATCTTTACCCCGTCCGCAAAAGCCGCTAGGTCGGTGGCCAGCTCCTCGTCCTCGTAGTTTGCATTGTACGAGCAGAGAAAGGTGTCGGAGCCCGAATGCTGTCCCCCGTGGCTCGACTGGAAATAAACAACAACGTCCCCCGATACGGCCTGGGTGGCGAGTGTGCCTAAGGCCGTTCGGATTGCGGTTTTCGTGGCCGTTTCGTTCAGGAGCAGGGTAATGTTTCCCGCCGACCAGCGCGACGAATCATCCACAAAGCAGCGCTGCATGCCGTTCGCATCGTTTGCACAGGAAAAAAGACGACCCGGACCATAGGACGAGTCGTATTCATCCACCCCCACCAGCAAGGCATACCGCTCGGCATGGGCAAGGTTGACGAGAGAGGTGATGGCCAACCCTATTATAATTGAAATTAACGTTTTTATGGAAACCCTTCCTTTCTTTTTAATGTTGAAATGAAACCGCAGTCTAACGAAAGCAGTAAACCGAGGTCAATTGGTTAGTGTCCTGACATCGAAATAGGATTACATCTGGCTGGTTCACTCCCTCTCTAATCATGAAACGGGAAGTTTGAATATCCGTTTATGATATAAAATTGGGTGTAAATGACGTTAAATAGGGAAAAATATATGATTAATGATATAAAAAGTGCAGGGATGGCCTTTGAAAAAATAAAATGTTGTGGCCAAATTCATGCTTGGGATTCGTCCCCTTTTTTGTGAGGATTTCTCTTCGGACATAAATGAAAATCAAAACCAAAGGTGTTGTTATGAGAACCGAAAGAGGCCGTCTGCTTAAAGGTGTTGGGATCGTTGTCGCTTTGTTGCTTTTTCAGTCGATCGCCGTTGCGGAAAAAAAGCCCAATATTCTTTTTATCATGCTGGATGATTTGGGAAAGGAGTGGGTGGATACCTATGGGGCGGAGGGTATTGAGCTACCCAACGTAACCAAGCTGGCCCAAGGCGGCATGCAGTTCGTCAATGCCTACTCCATGCCGCAGTGCACGCCCACGCGCGTGGCCCTAATGACGGGGCAGTATCCGTTTAAGAACGGCTGGGTGAACCACTGGGATGTGCCGCGCTGGGGCAAAGGATGTCATTTTGATTGGGCGAAGAATCCTTCGATCGCGCGGGTCATGAAAAGCGCGGGTTATGCCACGGCGGTGGCCGGCAAGTGGCAGATCAACGATTTTCGCGTTCATCCCGAGGCCATGGTGAAGCATGGATTCGACGAATATTGCATGTGGACCGGATATGAGGCTGGCAATCCGCCGAGCGGCAAACGCTACTGGGATCCGTACATTCACACCACTGCGGGAAGCAAAACCTATAAGGGCAAATTCGGCGATGATGTTTTTTCGGACTTCCTGATCGGTTTCATGAAAAAGAACAAGGACAAGCCAATGTTCATGTACTACCCGATGTGTCTTCCCCATACGCCATTCACCCATACTCCGCTTGAGCCGGATGCGAAGGACAAAGAGAGCAAATACAAGGCCATGGTTCGCTATGCAGACCATGTTCTTGGGAAACTGGTGAACACGCTGGACGATCTTGGCATTCGGGACAACACCATTGTTGTTTGGACGACGGATAACGGCAGTGCCCGTTCGGTAACCGGGATTTTGAATGGTCGAGAGGTCCGCGGCGGCAAGACGTTGACGACGGAGAATGGCATCTGCGCCCCGTTTATTGTCAACTGCCCGGGATGGGTGCCCGAGGGTGTCGTTTCCGATGCACTGATTGATTTCACGGACATGTTGCCAACCTTCGCCGAACTCGGCGGAGCCAAGCTACCCACGGAACATGCGTTCGATGGCTACTCGGCCGCAAAGGTGTTTCTCGGCGAAGAAAACGATTCAAAGCGAAAGTGGATTTTGTCGATGGGTGGTGCCAATAGGATGGTTACCCCTCCTGCCTGCGGCGAGATGAAAACGACCAACTCCCGTGCCGTAAAGACGGATCAAGGAGTGGTAAACCCCATCCCGTTCAGGGATCGCGTGATTCGCGACAAGCAATACAAACTCTTCATTGATGTAGACAGAAATCCCATTGCCCTCGTGGACGTCATTAACGATCCGGAAGAGAAAACGAATCTCCTTGGAAGCGAACTCCCCGCCGCGATACAGGCCATGCGGAAACTAAAAGAAGCCTTGGCGCTTTTGCCCGAAGAAGATGCAAACCCGTCATATAATCCGCAGCCCGACGCCCCCAAGGCTGCAAAGAAAAACAAATAGGACACGATTCTTTTAAAAGAAGTCGCGTATTTGCCCTCTGGGTTAATAATCCGTGCAAACGGGTTTGTGGTTCGGAACAGGCGGAACCGTCGGCTCCTTTCTTTCCCGGCCATCCAAAACCAACCCATGGCGGCCCTTTCGGCTCTGTGGCGGGAAAATGGGCAAGCTCGTAGATTAGGACTAGGCAAGGGAGTTGAAATATTGTTTAGTTTCCCAATCAGTACAAGTTGGGGTGAACCAAGGAGAAGGCGATTATGGAAATCAAAGACATCAAGCGTATCGTGGAACTGATGAAGAACAACGATCTGACCGAGTTCGCGATGAAAGACGACGATTTTGAGCTGGCACTGAAGCGTGGAAGCGAACAACCGGTGGTCTATGCGGCTCCAGCAGTCGGAGTTCCGGCGGCTATGGCTGCTCCGGTAGCGGCTCCCGCCGCCGCGGCTCCTGTGGCGGATCCCGCAGTGGACGAAGACGACGGACTGATCGAAATTCCCTCACCAATCGTGGGCACCTTCTACCGCAAACCCGCTCCCGATGCAGACAATTTTGCGCAGATCGGCACCGAGGTTTCGGAAGATACCGTGGTCTGCATTATCGAAGCCATGAAGGTCATGAATGAAATCAAGGCCGAGGTGCAGGGGGTCATTAAGAAGGTTCTCGTCGACGATGCCTCACCGGTGCAGTACGGGCAGCCGCTCTTTCTCGTTGAACCCAGATAAGGGAGTTGTCCATGTTTGAAAAGGTATTGATTGCCAACCGCGGCGAAATCGCCCTGCGCATCATCCGGGCCTGCAAGGAGCTGGGTGTTCGTTCCGTCGCGGTCTACTCCGAGGTCGATGCGGATTCGCTGCACGTCCAGATGGCCGACGAAGCGATTTGCATCGGCCCGGCCGCCGCCAGCGAAAGCTATCTGAAAATCACCAACATCATCAGTGCCGCGGAAGTTGCCGATGTCGATGCAATCCACCCCGGCTACGGGTTCCTCGCCGAAAATGCCCATTTCGCCGAAATCTGCGCAAACTGCAACATCACCTTCATCGGTCCTGCACCGGACTGCATCCGCAACATGGGCGACAAAGTGATTGCGCGCGATACCATGAAGGCCGCCGGCGTGCCGATCACTCCGGGTTCCGACGGCATCCTGAAGGATTCCGACGAAGCGTTGCATCTTGCCCAGAAGATGGGCTATCCCGTGCTACTCAAGGCGGTTGCCGGTGGCGGCGGAAAAGGCATGCGCGTGGCGCGCAACGACATCAGCCTCGTCCAGGGTTTTATGGCCGCCAGCGCCGAGGGGGAGGCCTCCTTCGGTAATCCCGATCTATTCATGGAGAAATACATCGAGTCCGCCCGGCACGTCGAAGTGCAGATTATTGGCGACAAGTATGGAAACGTCTGCCACTTGGGCGAACGCGACTGCTCCATCCAGCGCCGCCACCAAAAGCTGGTCGAAGAGGCCCCGTGCCCGACGCTGAGCGACAAGGAACGCAAGGTGCTCGGCGAAATCGCCGTCAAGGCCGGCAAGGCCGTCGACTACGATAGTGCCGGCACATTGGAATTTCTGTACGATGAAACCGCGAAGCAGTTTTACTTCATGGAAATGAACACCCGCATCCAGGTGGAGCACACCGTTTCCGAAGAGGTGAGCGGCATTGACCTGATGAAGGAGCAGATCCGCGTAGCCGCCGGCGAAAAGCTTTCCTTCACCCAGAACGAGGTGAAGATCGTCGGGCACGCCATTGAATTCCGCGTGAATGCGGAGGATCCCTACAACAACTTCACCCCGTCCCCCGGCCTCGTCGAAGCCGTGCATTTCCCGGGCGGCCCGGGCATCCGCATCGATTCGCATGTCTATTCCGGCTATACGATTTC
>DAOVNC010000121.1 GCA_030630445.1 Kiritimatiellales bacterium
ACAGAACACACGGAACTGATTCGCCGCGTTTTTCTTCCGTGTATGAATCATTCCCTTCGGTCATTATTTCCGTGTCGGAAATTATCTCGCTTCGCTTGGCGGTGTCTTCCGTGGTTCATACAATACGAATCAAGTTGATTCCGTATTACAAGGCGCAAGGAACGTTCGAAACTCAAAATTTGGATTTTTGATCGCAGAATAGTTTTGTTTGTAACCTGAATCATTAGCTACCCCGTGTTTTCTTCACCCTGTGGGTGTGGCGCGTGCCTCCCGAAGGGGGCGCGCCCTCTGCAAGCAGAGAGATCCGCACTACACTTTTGCCCGAGAAGTCGCTAATGATTCAGGTTTGTAATCTTTGTCTACCTTGTCGCTGGACATGGTACGGGAAGAGGTATATGTTCACTGCCTAGATTATTTATGGGTTTGCCCCTAAATGGGTGCAGGAAGAGGCGTGGTTCAAGGTCATGGCGAGTGATTTAAGATGAAGCGACTAGTGACAAAAACCAAAAAATTGATCAAGGGGATGCCCAGCGCGGTGGTGATGAGCATCCTGTTCCACGCCGGACTCTTTCTGCTGGCCGGGGCATTGGTGATCTTCACGGTTCTCCCGCCGCCGCCGGTCGAATTCGAGCCGCCCCCGAAGGTCAAGGTTCCGAAGATGCCGCTGAAAAAGCTGCAGGTGAAGATGAAGAAGCCGACCAAGCCCAAGTCGACCGCAAAGATTACCGCCATGGTCCCCAAGCTCGATTTGCATGACATCCAGTTCCCGGATCTAGCCTCCAGCGGCATCGGGGCGGGCCTGAGCGACGGCGGAGAGGTGGTTGGCTTCGGCAACATGCCCACCTTTGACGAAGAGGATGGGATTTTTGGAGGTGAATCATCGATTGGCAACGATCTGGAGGGAACCTTCTACGACCTAAAGCGACGCAGGAGTGGTGGGCGTGTTGCCATGGATAATTCAGATTTTCTGACCGTGGTCGGAAAATTTACACGAGGTGGGTGGAAATCCTCTTCGCTGGCAAAATATTACCGCGCGCCAAAAAAACTCTACGCCACCGCAATCATGGTTCCTCAAATGCACTCGGCATTCGGCCCTGCCGCATTCAACGAACCCGATACGGAGGGCTTGCGCTGGCTCGTGCATTATAAAGGAAAGCTTGTATATCCGGAACCCATCACCTTCCGGTTCTGGGGTGCCGCCGATGATCTCATGCTCGTTCGGGTGGATAGGAAGACCGTGCTTAATGCCAGCCGCTTGACCGGGGCGGCCTATTATTCCGACTGGCAGAGCAAAGGGACGCAGAACCGCATACATGTTCTGGGCAACGATTATTCGACGGTTGGAGATTGGATTACCTTGGAACCGCACACGCCACTCGACATGGAAGTATTGATCGGGGAGCGCCCGGGTGGATATTTCAATGCCATGCTCCTCGTCGAAGTCAAGGGGGTGGAGTATGAAATGAATAAGAGGGGCGGCCCCATTCTTCCCATGTTCAAGACGAATGAACCGAGCCTCGATCTTATGGATGCAATCTACTACAACCTCGTCCCCGGCGAGGCGAGCGTAACCAACGGGCCGGTTTTCCGCGACTATTGATGGGTCGCGATGCCATTCTTTGCCGGCGGCGAACAGACTTAACAGGAATGATGATATGAGAGGCATTTTGGTTTTTGTCGGCATATTGGCATGGTGCGGTTGCGCTTGTGCCGATGTCCGAACATGGACATTCACCGGAGGAGAGACACTCGAGGGCGAATATGTGGTCGTTCTCGGCAATAAAATCGTGCTGCGAGACTCCCGGGGAAAAACCCGAAAGATTCCGTTGGATCGGTTCTCGGAAGCGGATCGGCTTTTCATCGAGTTGGAAAATCCCCCGGAATTCAAAATCGATTTTACGAAACAGAGCAAGCAATACAGCTATCCACAGAAGGAAAAAACGTACAGCAGTTCGGAACTGCCACCAACGGTCGACTATGTCTTTGGCGCCAAGCTTAAGCAGACATCCGCAGGTTCCTACACCCACGAACTGCATGTCGAATTTTTTGCGATTGGCGAGGAAATCGATGGCGACAACTATATCTTGCTGGATCGCCAGAAGAGTTCCTTTATTCCCAGCGACAGCAAAGACCGATCCTGCAATTTTTCCGGAAAAAAGGTTCGGTTGTACAATTATGAATACGGAAGGAGTGGAAGGCGGGGGCAACAATGCGGAGGATACCTCATCGTTATCACCGACTCGCGGGGGAAGGTTATCGCACATAAAACCCCATACAATTGGCTGTTTAAACATCTCGAAGCCCTGCGGGAGTTTCCCGTCGGAAGGCACTTTGACAAAACCTGCACCCGCGTCTTCCCTCCCCGCCCCAGAGAGCCTTGGATGTAGTGTTCCCTGTCGCATAAACAAATCGTCATCCGCGAAGAGACACACGCCTGAATTGTTCATAGAGGAGGGTTTTCTTGACATTTATACGGGTTTAATGCACATAAATGGCATATTAACTCGTGGATCGTATGGTCAAACCGAAGAAATTGAAAAGGATATTAATGAAGGCGAAAGCATTATTGAGCTTCCTGTGGTTCCTGTGCGTTGCAGGAGTTGCAAGCGCGGTTACGATCAGCGAGTTTATGGCGGTAAATTCGTATATTCCTTTCACGAACCCCCTCGACATCAAGACCCGCATTTATGGCTGGGATGCCTATCCGGATTGGATTGAGCTCCATAATCCCACGGGTGTATCCGTTGATATCGGCGGAATGTATTTGACCGACGATGACAAGTGGCTAACCCAATGGCAATTCCCCGCGGGAACAACGATCGCCCCGAACGGATACCTGATCGTTTTTGCTTCGGGCAAGACGGCGGAGGAATATCCGGGCAACTATCCCTATGTCGATGACTGGGGTGCGCTGCATACCAACTTTGAGCTGGCCAGCGGCGGTGAATACCTGGCGTTGGTTCAGTCGGACGGCCTGACGGTTGCGCATGATTTCGGCCCCGAATATCCAAACCAGCGGGGGTTGGTTTCTTATGGACTCAGTTCTGGCGGTACGACCAACTATTTGACCACCCCGACTCCCGGCACGTTGGCGGGCAACCAATGGACAGGCGCCGCCAATTCCGGCGCATACGACGGGGTGGTCGGCGATACCCAATTCAGCGTAGACCGCGGTTTCTACGATGCGGCGTTTGAGGTCTTTCTTAGCTGCGATACGCCCGGAGCAGACATCTATTTCACGATCGACTCCAGCGAGCCAATCGACATCAACGGCAATCCAACGCCCACGGCCCAATTATACAATGGCCTTTCCAACAAGCCGCAGATCAGCACGACCACCTGCTTGCGGGCGGCAGCGATCAAAACGGGTTGGCTGCCGTCGGACATTGACACTCAGACCTATATTTTCACGGAAGATGTGCTCGACCAGGTTGCTCCGGCCGAATATGCCGCTTTCTGGGGCGGATATCCGGCCGACTACAAACTTGAAGACGACCCGAATGATATCAAGCTGGTGGCTGGCGATTCCAACTATACCGACGCTGAGGCACGCGCGGTGATCAAAAATGCCTTGCTCTCCATCCCCACGCTGTCGGTGGTTTCCCACGAGGATAGCCTGTTTGCATCATCGGCCGACGGGATCTATCTGAACACATCAGGCGAAGGAATTGACTGGGAACGGTTTTCTTCGGCCGAATTGTTTGATCCCATCGAAGGTTCCCAATTCCAGCTAAACTGTGGCTTGCGGCTTCAGGGCGGGGCGAGCCGAACCTCCAAGAATTCCCCGAAGCATTCGATGAGTCTGCGCTTCCGCGGCGGCTATGGCCCCGGCAAACTCGATCATAAGCTTTTTCCGGAGTCGCCTGTCGATAGCGTCAACAGTCTCCAGCTGCGGGCCATGTACAACAACTCATGGATCCATTGGGATACCAATCAACGACTCCGTGGTTCGATGATTCGCGATCAATGGGCGCGCGATGCCCTGCTGGACATGGGCAACAGCTCCGCCGGGTACGGCACCTATGTCCATCTCTACCTGAACGGCCTGTACTGGGGGGTCTACAACCTGCACGAGAGGCAGGAGGCTTCCCATTATGGCACGCATTACGAGGTGGACTCCGATACGCTTGACGCGATCAGCAGCGGATCTGTCATTGACGGTAATTCCACGTCATGGAATGCCCTGCATACCCAGGTGGCCAACGCCGCCGCCGACGGGACGGTCAGTCTGGCGGAATATCAAGCGATCGGCCTGAAACTCGACGTGGTCAATCTTTGCGATTATATGATCGTCAACCAGTTTGGTGCCAATGCCGACTGGGATAATCACAACTGGCGGGCGGTTGGCGGCGGGGTTAACGATCTCCCTTGGCGCATCTACAGCTGGGACGCCGAGCGGATCCTTGAGGGGATCACCATCCAAGTATTTGGCGAAGGAAATGATGGCAACTACAAGCCTGGCATTCTTAGCGCGATGTTCCAAAACCTTCGCAAAAGCGACGAGTTCGAGATGCTCTTTGCCGACCGTATTCACAAGCACTTTTTCAATGGCGGCACCTTGAGCGCCGAACGGGCGGCCGAGCTGTGGATGAACCGCGCCAATGAGCTGGATCAGGCCATCATTGGGGAATCGGCCCGCTGGGGCGACTACCGAAGAGATGTGCATGTACGCGGCACGGCCTATCTGTTTACAAGAAACGACCACTGGCTACCCGAACAGAACCGGCTCCTCAATGAATATTTTAGCGTAGGCAGCGGACTGAACCGTTCCGAGCAAATGCTCCAGAATCAATACACGCCCAATTATTATCCCAGCGTGGATGCCCCGGTATTCAACATCAACGGTTCGTATCAGCACGGCGGATATGCCTCGGTGGGCGATATCCTGACCCTATCCAACCCCGACGGGGCTGGAACAATGTACTATACGCTCGACGGTTCCGACCCGCGTCTTCCCGACGGAGCGGTCAATCCTCTCGCATCGATATTCGAGTCCGACGGCGCAACCACCGAAACGGTGGAGCTGGTCGGCCAGGGCTCTGCCGTGTGGAACTATCTCTATGACGGAAGCGACCAGGGAACGGCTTGGCGGCAGTTGTCCTTTTCCGACGGCTCGTGGGGATCGGGTCCCGGCGAACTTGGTTTTGGCGAGGGCGACGAAACAACCGACATAGGCCCCCGAGTTGTGGGCAGGATATCGGCCTATTTCCGCCATGTCTTCACGGTCGCGGATCCCTCTGAAATGACCAGCCTGTCGATTAACCTCAAATACGACGATGGTGCGGTAATCTACATAAACGAACAGGAGATCGGGCGGGTCAACATGCCGGACGGAACGATTCTTTACGATACGCCTACCCTTCCTGTAGCGGTAGAGAATGCGACAACGATCCTCACCGGAATCGACCCCTCTGTCCTGAACACCGGCTCAAATATCGTTGCGGTGGAAATTCACCAAAAGAGTACGACCAGTTCGGATATGAGCTTTGATCTGGGCCTTGATGCAACGGTGCCGCTACCCAGCGGCGGCGATCCTTCGGAGGAAGTGCTGACGGAAAGCACCCCGGTCAAGGCGCGCGTGTTGAACGGCTCCACGTGGAGCGCCCTTAACGAGGCGGTCTATGCCGTTGGCCCCGTCACGAACAACCTTCGGATTTCAGAGATCATGTACCATCCGGCCATGCCCGGCACCGAATACATCGAAGTGGTGAACATCGGTGCCGAGACCATCAATCTAAACCGGGTTGCCTTTACCCGGGGGATTCGTTTCACCTTCCCTTCCCTGGCCCTTGCGCCTGGGGAATATGCCCTAGTGGTTCAGGATCTTGCCGCATTCGAGGCGGCCTACGACACCACCGGCCTCAAGATTGCCGGCGAGTACACCGGCCTGCTCGACAATGGCGGCGAAAAAATCGAGCTCCGGGATGCGGCCTCCACGGTGATACAGCGGTTTGATTACAAGGACAGCTGGTATGATATTACCGATGGACAGGGCTTCTCGCTAACGATCAGGGATGCAACGGCCGATCTAGCCCTGTGGGATGAAAAGGCCGGCTGGCGGCCCAGCGCGGCTTCCGGCGGTTCACCGGGATATGATGATTCCGGACAGGTTCCCGTCCTCGGCTCGATCACGGTCAACGAAGTGCTGGCGCACTCGCATGCGACCGCCCCGGACTGGATCGAATTGCACAATATAACGGATGCCCCCATCAATATTGGCGGCTGGTTCCTCTCCGACGACAATAGCGGCGGCACAAACAGCACGAAATACGAGATTCCGCAGGACACGCTGATCCCGGCAGGCGGATATCAGGTCTTCTATGAAGACACCACCTTTGGAGACACCAACGCCCCCGGCTGCAATATTCCGTTCGGTCTGAGCGAGGGCGGCGACCAGGTCTATCTGCTCTCGGGTGAGAAGGGACAGATCACCGGCTATGTGGAGGAAGAGGACTTTGGCGCCTCCGAGAGCGGTATTGCCTTTGGGCGATATTACAAGGCCAGCACCGACAGCTATAATTTCGTGGCCATGAGCCAAAATACCCCCGGCGCCGCCAATGCCTATCCCAAGGTCGGGCCGATCGTGATCAGCAAGATCATGTACAATCCCGCCGCGGGAGGATCCTACGACAATGACGAATATGAATTCGTCGAACTGTGCAACATAACCGGCTCCCCTGCCCCGCTTTGGATTCATGACGACCTGCTCGGCGTGGATGTCCCGTGGAAATTCACCGACGGCATCGACTACACCTTCCCGCTGGGCACCACCCTGCCGGCTGGCGGCCACGTGGTGATCGCGAAAAACCTCGCCGCCTATGCCGAACGGCATGGGAGTTCGGCAGATTTTGGCCCCTACGAAGGCAAGCTGGACAACGGCGGCGAAAAACTCGACCTCTCCATGCCCGGAGACCAAGAAGAAGGGGAGCTTCGCTACTATATCCGCGTGGATCGCGTCAACTATAGCGATGGCTCCCATCCGGTCGGAGAGGATCCATGGCCCGTCGAAGCCGATGGAACAGGCGATCCTCTGGATCGGATCTACGACACCCTTTATGGAAACGATGTGGCAAACTGGCTGCCGGACGCCGATAGCGACGGCATCCCAAACGACATCGATCCCGACGACGACAACGATGGCATCCCGGACCTTTGGGAGCTCGCCCACGGGCTCAACCCCCTGCTCAACGATATAGCCGGAAATCCCGATTCCGATGAATACGACAACTGGTTCGAATATGTGGCCGACACCGATCCGCTGGATGGAAATGTGTTCCAAACCTACCAGATGGCTCCCGGAACCGGCACGCCAACCATCCGCTTCAGCACCTCGGCCAACCGCTACTATACCGTGGAGTTCCGCGACGACTTGACCTCGGGTTCCTGGGCGGACTTGGTGGTTCCGGTCTTCCTCGGCACGGGATCCGAGATGGCCGTCCCCGATCCCGCCGCCGGTTCCCAGCGCTACTACCGCCTCCGCATCCAATTGCCGTAGGGGTGGAGGCCCAAGCGCATTAAGAAATCGTGTCCTGTGTTTTTATCATCGGCAGGATCGGCATTTTTCGGGCAGCGGCCAGTTGGCGGTGTTGCGCCGCTTGACCGGGCAGGATCGAGTCGGTGGTGGTGACTGGGTTCGTGGTTTCCGTAGACGCGGCATCCTGCCGCGTTCTGAAAGAACACAGGACGTTTTCTGCCCTTTGCAAAGCTGGATCCAACGCACAAGCCCAATCCCAACGCGGCAGGATGCCGCGTCTACGAGAGAGCTCTTCATTCAGGTAGCGAAGAGCCAAAAAAATCTGATCGACCGGATCGGGCAAATTATTGCCGCTTCGCTGCCGTCTCTTCGAGCCAGCCTGCCACCCAACTATTCTGCCTAACCGGTTTGAATGAAGAGCTCTCCAGTTTGAAGACCGCAATTCGCGCCTCTGGTTAAGGTGCAAAAAAAGGCAACTCGAAATACTTCAAAAAAAACCACCCCCCCTCTTGACACCCGTGCTTATTTAAATTATAAAAGTGACATACAAATTGTTCATAGAAATGACAATTGGTTGATGGCGTTGAATTAAACGCGACATTGAAAGCGACTAATTCAACGGGTAGATAGAGTAGGATCTTAGCCGAGGAATGATTCCATAAGCTATAATCCGTGGCTGGGTGCCTAGTGCACTTGGTAAACATAAAACCAAGCGCGGAATGTTTTCGCGCACTATAAAAAAGGAGAAGGAAATGAAGAAGAATAAACTAGCATTATGTATATTGAGCCTGTGCGTTGCAGGTATGGCCAACGCAAGCCTGACGATTACTGAAGTAGCCTCTGGAGACCTCGATCCCTCTTGGAATGGAACAAGCCTCACAACCATGGATGGAATTGCAGGTGGCACAACGGGTACAACAACCGACTGGCATATCTTTGGAACAGCAGGCGTAACCCCGACCGATACAAAATCCGGAGGCAACGGCATCGGGACTCTCGCCTTCGACGCCAACACCAGCGGTAATACGCTTACCGAACAAACGGGCAGTAGTTCTCAACCAGATCTCACTTGGACTGATGGAACGATCGTCCCCACTCCGCCAGCTCTCGTAGAATCGTTATTGCAATCGGACGGAGATGGGATTGGCGAGACATTCACCATAAGTTTGGCCGCATCGGCGGAACAGAGTACGGCCTATCTCGTCCTCGGAGCGTTGCGTTCGGGAGCAACGCTGACCGCCACAATGTCAGATGCATCGGAAACGGCATCGGCGATTTACGCCACGAGCACGCATGGCGCCATCATTTACAAGATTGAGTATAGCTCCCCCACGGCAACCACCTTGGATTTTGTATGGGAAAAGACCGAAGACCGCAGTAGTACTAGCGGCATTCGTTTCCAGGCCGTCACGCTGGACGGTGCTGTACCGAGCGGTG
>DAOVNC010000414.1 GCA_030630445.1 Kiritimatiellales bacterium
TCCGGGTGGGGGAATACTGGAGGTTGACGCCTAGCTCGGCCAGCACGTTGGCGCTGCCGCATTTGCTCGATACGCCGTAGGAGCCGTGCTTGGCGACCGTGACGCCCGCACCCGCAATGACGAAGGCGGCGGTGGTGGAAATATTGAAGGTGTGCGCGCCGTCGCCGCCCGTTCCGACAATATCGACGGCGTTGGGATCGTCGCACTTCACCGGCGTGGCGTTGGCGCGCATCACCTCCGCGCAGCCCGCGATCGTGTCCGGTGTTTCCCCCGTCAGCCGCAGGGCGGCGATGAACGCTCCAATCTGCGCCTCGGTGGCCTCGCCCGACATAATGTCGGTCATGGCGGCGGCGGCTTCCGTGCGGGTAAGGGACTGCTTGCTGATGAGTTTGGCAATGGCTTCTTTAATCATGGTTTTTCTCCGTGCTTTTTTTGACCGGATAACAGGATGTACGGGATAGCCTGTCCGTGGATGTTTCCGATGGTTGGAGACGATATTCCAAGGGCTGGAAGATTGGAAGCAAGAATGTAGATGGAGCATCTTGCTCCATTGGGGTGGGCTTGTGCGTTACTATCAACTTTGCAAAGGAAAGAAACGCTCAGTGTTCTTTCTGAACGGAGCAAGATGCTCCGTCTACAGTGGCGGCATCTCGGATGCCGCCCTGCAATTGTAGCCGCGATCCAAGATCGCGGAAGGTGGATGGGCACAAAAAAAGACCGGAGGGTTCCGGTCTTCATCAAAGCGTGTCAGCTAAAACTAGCAGACTTTGGCTTTGGCGGTCTCGACCACTTTGGAGAAGCCGGCAGGATCGTGGATGGCGATCTCGGAGAGCATTTTGCGGTTGAGCTTGATGTCGCATTTGTTCAGCCCGTCGATGAAGCGGCTGTAGTTGATTCCGTCCATGCGGCAGGCGGCGTTGATGCGCACGGTCCAGAGGCGGCGGAAGTCGCGCTTCTTGTGCTTGCGGTGTACGTAGGCCATGGCCTGCGCGCGGTCGACCGACTCGGTCGCCGTACGGAAAAGCTTGCTGCGTGCGCCGGTGAAGCCCTTGGCGAGTTTCAGGCGGCTGTTTCTTCTGCGGCGCGAGGCCGGTCCGTTGGTTGCTCTTGGCATGGTTCAATCTCCAGAAATTAGATGTATGGCATGATGCGCTTCATGTCCGCCTTGTCGACAAGATCGGAGCCGCGCAACGTCCGTTTTTGTTTGCGGCTCTTGTTGGTCAAGATGTGGCTTCCACCCATGTGGTTCCGCTTCAGCTTGCCGGTTCCGGTTTTTTTAAACCGTTTGGCCGCACACTTTTTGGTCTTCATTTTAGGCATAATAGCACCGCTCTTTTCTTAAATTCGTCGCTCGCGAAATCAGGGGATTGCGCAAAAGAGGAGTATGTATAGGGGAACGCTTCGGCCAAGTCTAGCCCTTTTTCGGAAGAAAAACGGGATTAATGCATCGGTGGATTCGCGGGGAACTGCCGGGAAATTGCTTGGCCGTCCTCTGCCCCTGTCCTCCGACCTCCGATTAAATCCCGAGGCCGTGGCCATACACCGCCTTGGTGCGCACCATCACCCCGTCTTCAGCGCGGGTAACGCGGCTTCCGACCGGCGTGCTTTGCATCAGGAAGACGTTGCCGGCCACGACGGTGCCTTTGCCGATCACCGTGTCGCCGCCAAGGATGGTGCTGTTGGCGTAGACAACAACGTCGTCTTCGAGGGTCGGGGGCCGCTGGATGTGCTTGATCGGGCGGCCATGTTTGTCGAGCGGGAAGCTTTTGGCACCGAGGGTGACGCCTTGGTAGAGTTTGACGTTGTTGCCGATGTGACAGGTTTCGCCAATAACGACCCCGGTTCCATGGTCGATGAAGAACCCTTGGCCAATGGTGGCACCGGGATGGATGTCAATGCCGGTGCGCGAGTGGGTCCGTTCGTTCATCATGCGGGGAATGAGCGGGACATCGAGCTTGTAGAGTTCGTGGGCGATGCGGTGCGAGGTGATGGCCACAAGACCGGGATAGGCCAGTTTGACCTCGGCATAGCTCAATGCCGCCGGGTCGCCTTGATACGCGGCCTTGACGTCTTCAAGCAGCAGTTTCCGGATGTCCGGGAGGGTGGAGATAAACTGGTTGATGATTCGGATCGAAGTCTCCGGGAGGTTTTCGATGGGCGGACGTTTTTCATGCAGGTCGGCCGCACCCATCCAGCGGAAGGGCAGGGCTTTCTCGGTTTCCTGCTGAAGGATCTCCGCCACGTTTTCAAGTTGTTGGACAAAGAAGCTCTGGAAGTTGGATGGTTCAGGGATGTATCGGCCCGGAAACAGTACGTCGGAGAGAATCCGCAGGGCTTCGGTGACCTGCTCGATTTCCGGATGCTGCCATAGTGGACGATCCGGAAGGTCGGCCTCTTGCTGGGAATACAGCGGTTGCAGTTCCTTTGCCGTCTGCTGGATTTGCTGGGTCGTGTTCATAACAGTCCTTGTTTTAATCGTCGGCACGCTACCGTGTATGCTGGAGCCGAAGCAAATGGTTTTTATTAGGTGTTCAAACCCATGACCGCGACTTCGTCGTCGATCATCTGCTTTACCCATTTGGGGCTTTTGACTTTGCAGTAGCGTCCCCATGCCAAAATCCATCGCTTGACCTCGATGTCGCCCTTGGCGGTGAATTCGAGTTCGACGTTCCCGCTTTTTTGCAACGTGGCCTCCTGGTTGGGGTGCCATTCTCGTTCCAGTACGGAGTCGGCAACGGCTTTGTCGAACACCAGCTTGACGGTGAAAGGCTTGTTGTCGCCCGCAAAGCGGTAGAAGGTGTTGGAAAGGAATTCCTTTGGATCAAAGCCGGAGGGTTCGAACGTCTCCTTGAGCAACCGCGCCTTTTCAATTCGGCCAATCGAGATTTGGCGAAAGTTGTCGTAGTCGTAGAAACGGACAAACAGATACCACGCCCCTTGCAGGTTGGCCATGTGCATCGGGCTGATGGGCGCGGTCTTTCCATTGAGCCTCTTGCAAAACCCCGGAACCGGGCCTATTTAAAGACATAATAATATTTGGTATATAAAGGAAAGATGCTACTGTTCTTCAATCATAAAAACCACTAA
>DAOVNC010000242.1 GCA_030630445.1 Kiritimatiellales bacterium
CCCGCCGTGCTGGGTCGTGTTTGCGCTCGCCCGTGCGAGTCGGAATGCCGCCATGGATGGGATGGTCTTGGCGACCCGGTTGCGATCTGCTTTTCGAAGCGTTCGTCCGCCGACTTCAAGCAACAGGACCTAGTCGTTATGGACAAATGGTTTTCGGACTCCGGCAAACGAGTCGCCGTCGTCGGCTCCGGCGTGGCCGGACTAACCGCCGCCCGCCAACTTGCGTTGCTCGGCCACAAAGTAACCGTCTATGAAAAGCACCACACACCCGGCGGCATGATGAACCAGGGCATTCCGGCTTTCCGCCTACCGCGCGAGATCATCGCCAAAGAAGTCGAGCAGATCACCGCCCTCGGCGTTGAAATTGTCTGCAACACCGAGATTGGAAAAACCATCACCCTTTCCGAACTGACCGGGCAAAACGACGCCGTCGTGATGGCGGCGGGTACGCTGCGCCCGAATCTGCTCGACCTGCCGGGCAAGGAACTCGAAGGGATTCGCCACGGCCTCGACTTCCTGCTGGAAGTCAACGATACCGGAACGACGGAAGTCGGCGATAGGGTCGTCGTGATCGGCGGAGGCTTCACCGCCATGGACTGCGCGCGTACGGCACGACGTCTCGGCGCAACGACCGTTCAAATCGAGGAGGAAAAGGCCGACCAGATCGCTTCTGGATCGATCCTTCGTATTCCCAAAGGCAACGTAGGGGTCTGGTACCGCCGCTCGGTCGATGAAATGCTCGTCACCCCCGGCGAACTCGAAGAGCTGGAACACGAGCATATCCCGCTCGAAACGATGGTGAGTCCAAAGGCTTATATTGGCGAAAACGGCAAGGTTACGGCCATGCGATTTGTTCGTACCGAACTGGGCGAACCCGATGCCAGCGGACGCCGCCGTCCGGTCGATATTGCCGGAAGCGAGTTCGAACTTCCGGTCGATACGGTGCTGTTGGCCACCGGCCAGTTCCCCGATACGACATGGATCGACGAGACGCTCAAGAGTGAGTTGGTCGAAGAAGATGGCTGGCTCAAAAGCGGAACCGCCTTTGCTACCGAGCGCGACAAGATATTTGCCGCGGGCGACTTTTCCACCGGTGCCAGCTCACTCATCCAGGCCATCGGCCATGCCAAGGACTGCGTCCGCACGGTCGACGAGTTCCTAACCGGCAAGGTACGTATAAAGGATTTTGCAAAGATCGAGGATGTGACCGGGTCCGGCCGCATCCGCGAGATGGATGCGGTTCCCCTCCAACCCATGCCGACCATCGGCCTCGAAGCGCGCGACCTACCGACCGAGGTCGAACTGGGCTTCGGCGAAGAGACCTCGGTCGACGAGGCACAGCGTTGCTACCAGTGCCACTACAAGTACGAGATCGATTCCGACAAATGCATCTACTGCGACTGGTGCGTGAAGGCCAAGCCGCGCCCAGACTGCATCCTGAAGGTGAAGGAACTCAAGTACGACAACGAAGGCCGTATTGTCGGCTGGGATATCGCCGAAAAGGCGGACGAGGTCAACCTGATCTGGATTAATCAAGACGACTGCATCCGCTGCGGCGCGTGCGTGGCAGCCTGCCCGGTCGATGCAATCGGCATCCAGAAGGTTTCCCTCGTGGCGGAACCGGTCGAATCCGTTTTGGAGTAGCCTGTGAATGGTGGAAGCCTCAAGGATCTTTTCGCGGCCAAGCGAAAACCCAGGGAAACAAGGACCTCCCAGCCAGCAACGCCGCGCGACGTTCAATGGGTCGAGAAAAACGTTCCCTGCCAGAAGGCCTGCCCGGCAGGAACCGACATCCCAGCCTACTTGACCGCCATCGCCAACGGCGATCCTGACGAGGCGTATCGGATCAACCTGCGCGACAACATTTTTCCCGCCATACTGGGTCGCGTCTGCTCGCGCCCGTGCGAAGCGGCCTGCCGCCACGGCCGGGAGGGTCTCGGCGACTCCGTAGCGATCTGCTTCTCCAAGCGTTCGGCGGCCGACTTCCTGCAACAAAATCTCGTTGTGCTCGATCCGTGGTTCGAAACCAGCGGCAAGCGGGTTGCCGTGGTGGGCGGCGGCGTAGCCGGATTGGCCACCGCACGCCAGCTTGCACTGTGCGGGCATGCGGTCGTGGTACACGAAAAACACGACCGTCCCGGCGGAATGCTTAACCAAGGTATTCCGAAGTTTCGACTTCCGAGAAGAATTATCGACCACGAGATCGAACAAATCAAAGCGCAGGGCGTGGAGATCGTTTGTAATTCATCGATAGGAAAAGAAATCACATTGAGTGCGTTAATGGAGCAATACGATGCCGTCGTCATGGCGGCGGGAACGTTGGACCCCAACCTGCTCGACCTACCCGGTCGCGAGCTGGAGGGCATCCGCCACGGGCTTGATTTTCTGATGCAGCTCAATACCTTCGGGAAAGCGGACATGGGCGAGCGCGTGATTGTGATCGGCGGCGGATTTACCGCCATGGACTGCGCGCGCACTGCCGTGCGCCTCGGTGCCAACACCAAGGTTTGCTATCGGCGCGGCGAAGCCGAAATGCTCGTGACCCCCGGCGAACTCGAAGAGCTAGGGCACGAACAGATTCCGCTTGAATACATGGTGGCGCCCAAGGCCTACATCGGAACGGACGGGCGCATTTCGGCCATGCGGTTCGTGCGCACGAAACTGGACAACGATCATCGACCGGTCGAGATCGAAGGAAGCGAATTCGAGGTGCCGGTGGATACCGTTTTGCTGGCCACCGGCCAGTCCGCCGACATGGAGTGGATCGACGAAGCCCTGCGCAACGGCCACGCGAAACTCTTTTCCGCGGGCGACTTTTCCAAGGGTGCGAGTTCGCTGATCGAGGCCATTGCGGACGGGAAACAGTGCGCGCGGAGCATGGATACGTTCTTGATGGGGGAGGAACGGCTGACGGAAGTCGTCGTGACCGAGGTCGCGAAAAAGACCGGTCGCACGCTCAAAATGGATGAGATCGCGCGGCAGCCCATGCCATCGGCACCCCTTTCCCAGCGCGACCTGCCAACGGAGGTGGAGCGAGGATACGATGAAACGGCGGCAGTGGAAGAGGCCAAACGTTGCTACCGCTGCCACTACAAATTCGAGATCGATCCGGTGAAGTGCATCCTTTGCGACTGGTGCCTCGAGGCCCGTATCCGGCCCGAATGCATCCTACCCCTGAAAACCCTTCAGCAGGATGAGCAAGGCACCGTCGTCGGCTGGGAGGTTTCGGAGCACCGCCGCGACCGTCGCCGGGTCTGGATCAACGAAGAGGAGTGCATCCGCTGCGGCGCCTGCGTGACGGCCTGCCCGGTCGATGCAATCACACTACACAAGGTCTCGATTGCATGGACGAAACCAACCTGTCCACCAAGGGTTCCGCCGATCTGCCGCGCAGATCAGGCAGGTAAAGGCTAAAAGCTTTAGACCTTGGGCTTTGGGTGGGCAGGGCATCTTTGCATGGTCGTAGTAGCGACGTCGTCCCGAGAAAACGGTACCGGTTCACTCCGACCAAGGCTCCGCTTGTGTACGAAGAGAAAGTAAATTGACCGCAACCCGAGTGTCCGTCAAACTGGGGTTACTTCAGCCTGCCCCCATGTGGAATTGTGTCGTTCGGACAGGTTGAATAGGCGCAGGTGAGAGGATTGTTTTTTCATTTCAACCACAGACGTTCCGGTGCCTTACCGACAGACAGTACGGAAACCCAGGCCCATGTCGGTGTTTGCTGGAGACCCATAAGCCACCATGTAGCAACGTTCCAGATTCGCGTGGTTCCACCAACTGCCACCCCGGTGGGGTCGGCTATTTCCCGACGATGATGGATCCCAGCAAAATTCCCAAACATTGCCCGTCATGTCATAAAGTCCATAATTATTCGGAGAGAAAGAACCCACCGGACTTGTATAGGGTTTCTTCCCTTTTTTGTAGAATGGATGAAGTCCTAGCGTCGAACTGGTGTCGTAGCCGATGGACTTCTTGCTTTGATAGTTACACTTTGCGTGCTGAATCGTATCGCCCCAAGGGAATCGCTTGTCGCTAAGTCCGCCACGCGCGGCATATTCCCACTCGGTCTTGGTCGGCAGTCGGTAGCCGTTAGCATCAACGTTGCATTTCGGTATCTTTTGTCCGGTTTTGTAGGTCTTATGCCCCACGGTGTAGCAGGGTGTGCGCCCGTCCATTTTGCTGCGGGCATTACACCATTTGACGCAATCGTACCAATTTACGGTCTGTACCGGATGGGTTTGAAACTTTCCTTTCCCGCCGTTATCAAAGCCGTACCCATGAGAACGGGCCCAAGCGAAAACCCTGTCCCACTCCGCCTTCGTTACTTCATACTTATCCATGTAAAAAGCATCTACAGTCAACGAATAGGCGCCAGCATCAGGGTCGGTTCCACTATTGGTTCCTTCGGGGATTTGCACCATTCCATCTGGAGTCCACACCCACTCCTTGATAAATCGCAGATCGCTTTCCACGAAAATCGCAGATTTAACCTGAACGATCTTTCCATCCTCGCGCTTGAGATCCACCTTTCGCAACACGGCATTGTAGCGCACGATTTCAGCCTTGATTGTTCGTCCATCCATCAATGTAAATTCGTGCAGATCAGCTTTTGCCAGCATGGCTCCGAACAGGGATATCGACAAAGATATAAACTTGATGTGACTAGCTTTCATAATCCCCTTTCCCCGCAACCTTAATTAACAAGTGTAAAAACTTAGCGTTTCCGCTGAATTATGGAAAGAAGAAACCAAACCTGCGCACGCGGGGATTGATGCCCGAGGGATGATCTGCTACAAGCATGACCATGGAACCCCCCGCATATCCCGACTTTAGCCTGAAAGCCTGCTACGCAAAGGCATGGAAGGCCTTTGCCAAATGGTGGATCCCCATTTGCTTGATCGCCGGCGTTTTGATGCTGTTTGAATTCGGCCCGAAGCAACTGGCCAAGGCGGAGTCATCGACCGTGGGCAAAACCATTGCCCAGATTATTGCCGCCTTCGAGCAAAACGATTTGGAACGGGTCGAGGAACTTGCCATCGAGCTTAACAAAGCCTCCTTGGCCTATGCAAAAATAGTGGTGACCTTCACGCTGTATGCCGCCCCGATCGTGGCCATTCTAACGATCCTGCTCCTCTGCGCTTCGGTCATGGCCGTCAAGGATCAGCGCATAAGGTATTCACCGGGGCATATCCTTTGGGTTGCGTTTGCCAACTTGCTTGTGGCGACCGGCAAGGTTCTGCTGTTGTTCCTGTTTCTGCCTCTTGGAATCTATCTCTACATCAAGCTCTACTTTGTCAGTTTGGCGATGATTGAAGAACAACAGGGTCTGATCGGGGCCATAAAGCGGAGCTGGCACCTCTCCTACGGTCACTTTTGGCCGCTGCTTGGAATAGTCGCCATCAACGGCACGCTCCAATTAGCCATGGTTCCGACGCTGGTCGGCCTGGTTCCAGCCAGCGGTTTTGCCAATACCGCCCGCGCCGCAGCCTTCGAGCTTCTGCGAGCCGGCAAGCCTTTCGCGGATTCCACCCGTTGTTGAATGCTCTCAATCGCCGGGCCGGCTTCCCGATAAACCTCACAGTCCTTTCTTTATAAAGCGATTATCCTGTGGCACTATGTATCTGTATTTTTTACTGGAGAATAGGATGTCTATGGGACGTTTAATGAAACTAAGTTGGTAACTACTCAGGTTGCTTCACGTACGGGATTTTTCGGAGGAAGAAAAACGTTTTTTAACCTGGACCGGAAACAGGGGATCGCATATGGATAGGGCATGTCGAAGGCCAAACCCAAAACCAAAGAAGCGGAGTCTGCACC
>DAOVNC010000348.1 GCA_030630445.1 Kiritimatiellales bacterium
CCCATTATCCCGCCTTCTCCATCAGAAATGTTTTTGCAGTCCGTCCGCAGACTCGTGGTGTTCGACGAATCGGGGTTCGACCGCCGCTTCCTTTCCAATCTGATCGGCGAGATGCATCCGGTTTCCGGTGCGCCCGTCTACACCGTTTATGCCATGATGGATGCCTCGAATTTCGACGTGGTGCTGTTTAACGAGAACCTGCTCGAACTGGCGCGGATCCCTCGTACGAAGGCATACTCTCCCTTTTCATGGGTCGAATCGCGGTTTGGCACAGATTTGACACCGGAACTCGTGGCACTCTACAATCCAACGCGAATGATTGCGGAATACAAACTAATTCCCATTGACTATGCCGACTACCATATCGTCGCCTTGGAACGGCAGGCCGCATTGGAAGCCGCCACCGTTTCTATGGCGACGGCTTTGCCGTCGGAAAACGACGGGGTATCGATCCGCATGGCCGTGGTTCCGGCTACGACAGTTTTGACGGAAAACGAAGAATCCTTGATGGGCATTGCGATGGCTTCGTCGCCACCCCCGCCGGACGGCGGAACGAACAGTCCGCCTGCCGGATCGGGCGGCGGGTCATCGAACCTTGTGATGGAGCTTGCGATTACGATGCCACTGGACTGCGGCCCCTACGCGGAAATCTTCCAAAAGCAAAACCTGATCTATCCGCCAGACTGGAGTGTGGCGGTAAACAAAATGGCCGTGACGGGCGGCGTCGAAACAATCTGGGCCGATCCCGCTTCCTCGAACGCCGCCACCATGTTCTACATCGTGGGCGATACCTCCGCCGGCTTCGACGATGGAGACGGGTATTCGGAATATAGAGAGCGCTACGTCGAGGGCTCCAATCCCTTGGTCTTTGACATGAGAGATACCGATGGCGACGGAATGCACGATTGGCACGAAATCATGCTCTTTGGAGATCTTTCACAGACTGGAACTAACGACTTTGATGACGACGGGCTAGCGAATGATCAGGAAATGATTCTCCATTCCAACTCCGTCGAATGGATCTGCGACGCCTCATTGTTTGATACTGATGGCGATGGCACGGATGACGGAACGGAGGTGGGCCAAGGAAGTGACCCGTCAAATCCCGGCGACGGCGGACAGCCACCGGAAACAACTATTGTGACGATTTTCCTCCAAAACAAAAGCAGCCATATTGGAACAGATATCTCCATGATACTGTGGTACGACCCCTCGAGCTACGTAGTAATGACCAGCACCGGAACCGAACTAAACTCCAACGCCTTTGCCGTGGTTAAGGGCCGAAGCTACCAGTTATCGCTCACGCAACCATCGTCTCCTCCTTATGCCGAAGGCTATTTTGCCGACCTATCCGGGGCGGGGGTCGTCGTGGACGATCCCGACGGCATCCTTGGCGACCACGACTCGGATGCCAACCTTCATGGGACGGTGAACACCGCTGCTGTGCATGTCATTAAAGTAGAACCTATCGCAGTACATTCATCGGACAGCGATTCTTATTACTTAGAGGAGATGAACGGTGTTGATCAGATCGGCACGATAAAGGGATCCGGCAACATTGTTCTCAAGGCGACAATCACTCCCGACATCCCAAAGACGAGGGCGGTTATCAACTGGCAAGGGGCAACGGAAGATGCGGGAAATCCACTTCAAGCAACGCTCTCGCGAGCCACCAGCGCCAAGACAGATGTCTGTGTTTTGGTGAATGAAACCGCATGGCGCACTGCCAATGTGTGGGTTGTCTGGGTTGATTTCACGGAATTTAATAATACTGGCCCCACTCCACCTGATAGTAGCGTGGCTCCTATTTGGTATGGAGCCCAAACAGGTAAGATGAATGGAGCACTCATACAAAGCACCATATCACCATCTGGTTTTTATGCCATTAGCAATGTGAGTTTTGATTTTAAGCAAACGATAGAATCAGGATTATGGAAAAAGGAGGGAACAACGTGGACACAAACGAGCTATACTGCTTCAGGAAGTTCTGACGGTCCTCATAGCCAAGCCCAAGATATAACATTATCAAATGAAAACCATATTTACATGCAAGACAACCCTGGATACATTTTAATGCCAAGTGGTTCAAATGAGAATGTTTTTAAATTAAATGCTGTCGATGCAGTATATATCAAGTTTGGAGCAGATAATTGGATAAAGTGTTCAAGCGACTATCTATGGTACTCTATAGTGTGGCTTGAACTTCCTTCTGGCAGCAGTGTTTGGAGGAGGAAAGCTTCGGAAACTAATGAAATTAAGCCCGGAAGCACTACAATTGGCACCAACTCAATTCCTTAACAAATCATACAAATATAACAGATAGGATTAAAGATATTAAAATGGAGAACAGAGAATGAAAATAACAAAACAAGCACTGTTTCCGGTAGTCGTGATGATCGTCATGCTTCAAACAATTGCGTGGGCAGGCACGCTCCCCCACTACACCATCAATGTAATGTGTGATAAAGCGGATACCATTATCGAAGGAACCTACCTTGGCGGAAATAAAGTCAAAATAGACAAGGTGCTCAAGGCTTCCGAACTCCTTGATGACAAGACTGAAACAATAGAGGTGTCGCGTTTGAACGAACACGGCAAAACCTTCTGGGACGACTCTGTGCTTAAAGGCAAAACCCTCGAAACAAAAAAGCTTGTGTTGTTTCTTTCATGGGACAACGCATTGGGAAAATGGGAATCGATTTCCACCATTGATAGAAACGGAACCTGTGGTAGCCGCGGTCTGTTTTGGCACGACGATTCTTCATGCTACGCGTATATACAGGTGCTTAACCCAGGCCCGTATGTGCTTATTTCAGCCAAAGAGGCAGATGGCCTGATCCCTGAGACCCTTGCCGACATGAGGACAGATATTGTGACCGGCCTCGCCAACTCCCGTGAATGGCAGCGCTCTTTGGAGATAGAGGATCCGTCCAAGAAGGCGAAAGCCCTCGCCCGGTATTTATTGAAAAGCACATCGCCCCAAGAGGGAAAAGGTTCCTATCTGCATGCCGTTAGAGAGCCCTTGGTAGCCCTTGGCGAGGATGCCATACCTGCGCTTATGCATGTTTTGCGCACCGCCCCCGCTGGCGAGAGACTCGATGTCACTGTTCTAGTTCTATACGATATCGGATCTCCATCTGCCCAAGCCTTGCCCGAACTGCGCAAATTGCTTGCACAGCCAGAGCGGGTTTATACCGGATACGTCTTGTCCGCTTTGGGTTCCACGGGCGATAAAAGAGCCAAGAGCGATTTAGAAAGGTACGCCAAAAGCAGCAATGAGCGGCTCGCTAAATATGCCAAAGATGCACTTGAGAAGCTTTGTAACGAGACTCCAGAGAACAATCCGTAAATCGTGTAAGCAACCAGAAAAGTTACCGTATCTGGAAAATAAGACGCTAAAACGTCCCCAAACCAAACGTCTCCATGAACCATGTCCGGATCTTGCGACGGACGGAACGATCCTCGAAGGTTTCATACGCGGTCGTATAGATCCGGCCATCGGGGTTCGACCACCACTGATCGAAGACTTCGCGCGCGCGCCACATGTTGGCATCGTCCAGCGTGGCGGTGAGCGCCAGATTGCACTCGGCATTGAAGTTGTCCATGTTGCGGCGGGTATAGTTGCACGAGCCGAGCAACAGGGTGGCCGTGCCGTCGGCATGTGCCACATACAGCATCTTCACATGACACTGCTCACCATGAGTATCCGCCCAGCGCAGGGAAACACCCGCCTTAACCAGCTTGGCGGCAGACTGCCGGTTTGGAATGCCGTTCTTGATGCGGCCAAAGGCATCCTTGGCGGGATCGAGGATCACCCGCACATCGCAGCCACGCTTTGTTGCACCGATCAAGGCCTTGATCACATCCTTGTCGGAAAGGTAG
>DAOVNC010000135.1 GCA_030630445.1 Kiritimatiellales bacterium
CAGCAGTCGGTCGATGCTTTGTTCGACAACGGTCGTCACGGTCGCGCCGTTACGGGTCCGGGCAACCGCCCACTGAAATCATTGAGCGATATGCTCAAAGGCAAGCAGGGACGTTTCCGCCAGAACCTGTTGGGTAAGCGTGTCGACTATTCCGGGCGTTCCGTAATTGTGGTTGGCCCGACGCTCAAGCTGAACCAGTGCGGCTTGCCGAAGAAGATGGCACTCGTCCTGTTCGAACCCTTCATTATCCGCAAGCTCAAAGAACGCGGCATTGTGCACACCGTGCGCAGTGCGAAAAAGATGATCGAACGCGAGGTGGAGGAAGTTTGGGATATTCTTGACGAGGTGACCAGCGGCCACACCGTCATGCTCAACCGCGCACCGACTTTGCACCGTCTTTCGATCCAATCGTTCGAGCCGATCCTTATCGAGGGCGAGGCCATCCAACTGCATCCGCTCGTATGTACGGCCTACAACGCCGACTTCGACGGCGACCAGATGGCGGTGCACGTGCCGCTGTCGATCGAGGCGCAGGTGGAGTCAAAGACCCTGATGCTTGCGACCAACAACATTTTCTCGCCGTCGAGCGGGAAGCCGGTCACTACCCCGACGCAGGACATGGCGCTGGGTTGCTACTACATGACTTCCGACTCGCAACCCTACCTGATGGCGCGCAAGAAGGGGATCAAGAAATCGGATGAGCACCTGCACATCATGGGCGATTTGAACGAAGTGCACACCGCCTACGACGAAGGTGTGGTCGCCGTGCATGATCGCATCCGCTACCGCAACCCGGACTACCAGCGCGAGACACGCTTTGGCGACAAGGACCGTTCGATCATCACCACCACCATCGGCCGCATCTTCTTCAACGAAGTCTGGACCGCAGATCTTGGGTTCGTGAACAAGACGGCCTCCAAGAAGGTGATCGGCAACATGATCGAGCAGTGCTACGAAATTTCAGGGCACAACGAAACCGTTAAAGTGCTCGACCGTCTGAAGGATCTTGGTTTTGAGTTTGCCACCTTGTCCGGCATGTCCATTGGTTTGTGCGATATGATCATCCCGCAGGAAAAAGGCGGCATGGTCGGCAGTGCCCGCAAGGAAATCGAAGGTGTCGAAGGCAAATACAAGAAGGGTCTCATCACCGAGGGCGAACGCTACAACATGATCATCGATATCTGGACGGATACCAACGATAAGTTGACCAACCGCCTGTTCGATGCGCTCGAAAAGAACGACGACCCGCTCAACAAACAGTCCGTCGACGAACTCAACCCCGTCTACGTGATGGTCGACTCCGGGGCGCGTGGCAGCCGCCAGCAGATTCGTCAGCTTGCCGGCATGCGTGGCCTGATGGCCAAGCCGTCCGGCGAGATTATCGAACGCCCGATTCTCTCGAACTTTCGCGAAGGCCTGTCCGTACTCGAATACTTCATTTCGACGCACGGTGCCCGCAAGGGTCTGGCCGATACCGCGCTCAAGACTGCGGACTCCGGATACCTGACGCGCAAACTGGTGGACGTTTCGCACGACATCATCGTGACCGAAGAAGACTGTCATACCCTGAACGGCATCGAAGTGAGTGCCATCAGCGAGGGCGACGATGAACTCGTGTCGCTTTCCCAGCGCATCATCGGCCGCTCGGCGGCGGAAGACATCTGCAACCCGCACACGCTGGATGTGCTGGTGGCCGCCGGGGAACTGATCGATAAATATTCCGCCCGCAAGGTGGAAAGCGCCGGTGTTGAAACGGTCGTCATCCGCAGCGTCCTGACCTGCGAATCCCGCCGGGGAATCTGCGCAAACTGCTATGGCAAGAACCTCGCGACCGGCCGAAAGGCCGAACTCGGACAGCCGGTCGGCATTATTGCGGCCCAGTCCATCGGCGAGCCGGGAACGCAGCTCACCATGCGTACCTTCCACATCGGTGGCACGGCGAGCTCCGTCTTCAAACAACCGAAGATCACCGCGAAATCGTCCGGTATGGTGAAGTATGAAAACGTCCGTGCGGTTAAGGTCGACGACCAGAACGTGGTGCTGAACAAGAATGGAAACATTCTCGTCCTCGACGAAGATGGCCGCGAGCTCGAACGCTACGCCATGGTCATCGGCGCGCTCGTCTCCGTAGACGATGGCGGGGAAGTGAAAGCTGGCGAAACCTTCGTTCAGTGGGATCCGTACTCCGTTCCAATTCTTTCCGAGCACAACGGCAAGGTCGAATTCCACGACTTCATTGAAGGCGTCACCGTCCAGAAGGGCGTCGACGAAGCGACCGGTGTTGAAGGTCTGGTGGTCATGGAGCACAAGGAAGACCTCCACCCGCAGATCGTGATCCGCGACAAGAAAGACAAGGATAAGGTAGGCTACTACTCGATCCCGGCCGGCGCGCAGGTGATGATCAAGGAAAAGGAAGTCGTCAGTGCTGGTTTCACGCTGGCCCGCACACCGCGAAAGACGATCCGCACGAAGGATATCACCGGGGGGCTTCCGCGTGTGGCCGAGCTCGTCGAAGCCCGCACACCGAAGGAAGCCGCCGAGATTGCCAAGATCGAAGGGGTTGTCGAGCTGGGCGGAATTGCCAAGGGCAAGCGCAAGCTGATCGTCCGCGACACCGTTACCGGAGCGGAAGAGGAGCACCTCATCCCGATGAACAAGCATGTCATCGTTTTTCCCGGCGACTTTGTCCACAAAGGCCAGCAGTTGACCGAAGGGCCGATCGTTCCGCAGGAACTGCTCGAAGTCTGCGGACCGCAGGATCTACAGGAATATCTCGTGAACGAAGTCCAGGCTGTTTATCGTCTCCAAGGGGTGGAGATCAACGACAAACACATCGAGGTGATCGTTCGCCAGATGCTGCGCAAGGTCAAGATTACCGATCCGGGCGACACGGAGTTCCTCTGGGGCGAGCAGGTCGAAAAGCAGACCTTCCAGGAAGTTAACCAAAAGGCCGTGGCCGAAGGCCGCCGCCCGGCGGAAGCCTCCCCTGTGCTGCTTGGCATCACCAAGGCTGCGCTCGAAACGGAAAGCTTCATTTCCGCAGCCTCGTTCCAAGATACCACCCGCGTTCTGACGAAGGCTGCCACACTCGGCATGGTCGACCAGTTGCGCGGGTTCAAGGAAAACGTGATCATGGGTCGCCTTATCCCGGCGGGTACCGGATTCCCGATGTACAAGGACATCAAGCCGGTCAAACTCGGCGAGGAAATCTCGATCGAAGACCTGCTTGGTGGAGATCCGCTGGCACTTGGAGAAAAGACCGAAGAAATCTAGCGGTCATCAACGACCACGAAGAAAGGCGGAGCCAACGGCTCCGCCTTTCTTTTTGCCAATATCTGCGATGGCAGAACGCGTTCGTATTCAGCGGGACAGCCTCGGTTGACAATAAATACAGGTTGATGTAATAACGCCTCTAGGTTTCACACGGATGTGATGCTGTGCGAAGAATTCGCAAACTCAAACCACGAGGAGGTATGGAATGAAGACGAACAAAGCAAAATCAGTACTGCTACCGATGGTGGTCATCGCAGTCGTTTCGCTATGTCTGACGGGTTGCAAAACCAGTCATGAACATCCTTCCGAACATCCGGAAAAGGCTCCTGCGGCAACCGAGCACCCAACCGAACATCCGACGACAACCTAGTAACGAATGGTCTGCTGTGAACAGGAATGAGCTCGTATCAGTCTTGGCCGTTGCCGGCATGGTGCTTACGGGCTGCCAGCACGAGCGACCGCATGCGGAAAAGGACGGGTTTTGCCCTGTACCGCATGTGGTCACAGCGGATATACAGAAAGGGATCGAAAAACACATCAGCGAGCAAACCCGCCTGGGTGAAGGCTATTTTCTCCTTCCCTTCCGCGAAGGGGAGCTTCGCCTCAGGCTGGTTCGCGTGCATACCGAATTTCTCGCCAACCTAGGCCCGCGGCGCCATTTTGCCTGTGTGGACTTGGCAAGCCCCGAAGGCGATGTCTACGACGTGGATTTTTTCCTCGAGGGCGACCCCGGGGCCATGCGCGTAACCGAAACCACCGTCCACAAGATCAACGGCCAGCCCCTCTATGTATGGAAACAAAAGCGCAACCAGACGTGGGTTCGCGTCCCGATGAATGAGGCAACGCCCCAGTTGCTCGGAGTGGTTTCCGGACAGGATGAGTTCGAATTCCAATATCGGGCCACCTTGCCTGAGTTGACCGATGTGGCCCGCATGTGGATACCGCTGCCGGAATCGGATACATTCCAAACGATCGAGGTAAAGTCCATCCGGGCACCCGGAAAGCGGGAAATCCTGCATGAACATATCTACGGGAACCGTGTGCTGTTCCTTGCACTGGATCCAGAGGACAGCGGGAAAACCATCGAGATTCGCCTTGGTGTGCGTCGACAGGAAAAAACAGTCTATGCCGCCCCCAATCCCGACCTTTATCTCGGATCGGCAAATCGGATTCCGCTCAATGAGGAATTCCGGTTGATTGCCGAAGAAGTGGTTGAAGGCAAGGAAGGCGATCTGGTTCGCGCGCGCGCCCTCTACGACCACGTTACCGACCGCATGCGCTACGCGAAATATGGCGCCGGCTGGGGGAATGGCGATGCCGTCTATGCCTGCGACTCCCGCTCCGGAAACTGCACCGACTTCCACTCCTATTTCATCGCCCTCTCCCGTTCCGTCGGCATTCCCGCCCGCTTCGCCATCGGCGCGGCAATTCCGGCGGAGCGCAACGAGGGGGGGATAGACGGCTATCATTGCTGGGCGGAGTTCTGCGCCGATGGCCAATGGTGGCCTGTCGACATCAGCGAGGGCGACAAGTGCTCCAGCCTTGCGACCTACTACTTTGGCCACCAGCCGGCAAACCGCATCGAACTCAGCCGCGGTCGCGACCTTGTCGTCGATCCGGGGCCGGCGTCTGGGCCGATTAATTTTTTAGCCTACCCCGTGCTTGAGGTCGGCGGGAAAGTGGTAAAAGTGGCGAAGACAGAGTTTTCCTTCAAACGAAACGACTCCGGCAACTTGTAGGACAGGTGATGCCCCCCCCCTAATGGGTGAGAGGTTAAGCACTGACTGGCTGGTTTTACCCTCATCCCAGCGTGCTCACTTTTAATCAAATAAGTTTTTCATTCAGGCGTTGCATGTACTAATAATATGCGTATACGCATAATGAAGCTCCTCGGGGCAAGCCCACGAGGTATCAAGTTGTTTCCCTATAAATTTGAATCGACGCAAGCGTCGGGGAATTAAACCCCCTCTTGATTAAACCCCCTCTTGATTAAATATCGAAAGGTGTGCCGAGATGGATGATGTTGATAAGTTGATCGAACAACGCGAAGAGCTCTTGAATAAAATACATGACGCGCCGCTTTGGGTGAATGGATCGGTTGTTGAGACAACCCGAAAGTTTCGCGGTCGGGAGACTCCATTTTACTACCTATCCCAAAGTATCAAGGGAAAGAACAAGATTACCTATATCTCGGCAGCAAATTTGGATCGATTGCGGTAGTCTTCCATGCTTTCAAAATGTTCCCGGATGGAGTGCAGTTCGGTGGCCTTGGCACGACAGCGGAGTTTTACCTCCAGCTCGCCGTCGGCCCAGGGTTCGGGCATCTGTTCCGCACTCAGGAGCCGGAGCGCATCTGGACGAAGCGCACGGACATAGAGTTGTTTGGGGCTGTTGTGTTCGGTGTAGTATTCCCTGCGCGCACGGGCATACCCCTTGGTCGTTCCCAGTAGCCTCCAGCCGCTTGCCTTGTAGGCCGTGCCGCGAAAAAGTTGTGGATCGACGAAGCTTTCCACAACAAGGATGCCATGGCCATAGGCCGTGTTCCAGTCCCCTCCGAGCCGCTGCAGGCACAGCTTCATGGCGCGACTCGCCAGATTCGGGCACCCCCTGCCTTCAAGGATCAGGAATCGGCTGTTGTTGGCGACAAACGGAAGGCGGATGCGCCGTTGCCCATCGCTCCATCCGATCCACTCGTCTCGGTCAGCCAAATGGTAGCTGCCCGCATTCCAGCTGAGCAACGCCAGCCATTCGCCGTCGTATTCGACCACATAGCGGAGCTGTTCGCCCACGAGCTGAGCGCTCTTGAGATAGTGTTGCTCATCGATCAACTGTTCATAGCAGCCTTGCTCATCCTTGCGGATGAGGCGAATCTTCAGGCCATCAAGAATCTGCTGTTCGCGTGAATCCGGTATTTGAATGTTCTGTTTCATGCCGGAAGTAAAAAGAAATGCCGCGGAAATGTCCCGCAAAAAATCCCATTCCTTTTATTCGCAGAGTGTTAGCTGGCCGGGCGCATCAGTCATGTATGAGAGGCGGTTGCTTGCAGGGTTGTCTGGTTTAGTAGTGGTATTTTAGTTGGGCGATCAGGATCTGGCCGTCCATTACCTTGTAGACAATCCGGTGCTCGTCGCTGATTCGCCTAGACCAATAGCCGGATAGCGCATGCTTCAACGGCTCGGGCTTCCCTATCCCATCGTGTGGAGACCGGACAATGTCCTTAATGATTAAGTTGACCCGTTTCAGAACCTTCTTATCGGTCTTCTGCCAGTACAGGTAGTCATCCCAGGCTTGCGTTGAAAACGTAAGCTTCATGCCTCAATCAATTCCTTGACTGTTCCTTCTCCGGCTTCAAGCTCTCGAATTGATTCAAGCAACCGCTGTGCATTCTTCGGACTGCGGAGAAGGTATGCAGTTTCCTCCATGGCCTCGTAGTCCTCCAAGGAAATCATTACAACGGCCTTGTCGCTCTTCTTCGTAATGATAATCGGATCGTGGTCGTCACAAACACGCGTGATTGTGGCGGCCAGTTTTGCCCTTGCTTCGGAATATGTAATTGCATTCATGTTGCGTACAACATGCTGTACAAAGCCTAATTTGTCAACCTTCTAGTTTAGCGCTCTCCGCAGCTTACAGGAACGTTACGGATCGCCCTGAGCGAAGCGATAGGGTGAAGCCGCTTACTTGGCCTCTGGCCGGCTGATCTTCGTGAATACAGACATGATTGCTCGACGGGGTATGCTGAGCGTCGCACTTGAGGTGATATGCTTGATTGCCGTTATTGACGCTCCACTCGTATGCACCACCAAATGGGCACTGGTAGAGTTGCTTGACATAGCCCTGCGTTACTAAATCGTTCATGTCACTCGGAGATACTGCATGTACTCAAAAGCGTACTGTTCAAGTGCGTCCTGGTAAGTCCTCAAGTTATTCAGGCAAACAATGAGATGAGAGCTCTGTCGAGCCTTCTGAAATCTGGGAATGGCAATGGCCGCCAAGAGACCAATAATTGCCACGACAATCATGATCTCGACGTTGGAAAATATGTTTTTCCGAACGTATCCATGCTTGATGCACCAGGAAAAGAAGGCCGAACAGGTCTTCTTATGGTTCCGGATGGTGATCGGTGCGTAGTTGAGCGAGTAGATCCATTCCTTTGCGTCTGTAAAGGTGAGGTCGGATATCCTCCCGGGGAAATATGTGCTAAAGCGGTCCAGTATATTTTTTAGCACTCGGCAGTAGTTGTCATCGCGCCCGAGGTTGTATTTCTCATCGTAGTATTCCTTGACCGCTTGCCCGACATCGATATCCAGGGTGTCGGCTTTTCGGCACGTACCCATTTTTTGATCTGTACCTCACGCGCAATACCTCGGTTTTGGAGGGATGGTTTTTAAAAAAGGGCAGGCTGAAAGCCTGTTCGGCATGTCTACCAAAGGCGCTTTTTTGCGAAAACTCTTCCAGACCCTGATTTAAGGTAGCTTTCGAATTCTGCGGCTTGCTTTCGGTCTGAAAAAGCAACATAGGTAGCCATGTCCCACGGTTTATACTTTGAGGTGTGCGGAGAGCCGCCTTCGTTGTGTTTTTTGAGGCGGGCCTTGAGATCGTCCGTGAGACCAACATACGTTTGGTTTGGATGATTTATGCTGCGGATCAGATACACGTAATACATATGACTCCTCCTCTGCTTGCCAGCCAGGGTCCTCCGTCGCTAAAGCTATGGCGGACAGCCTTCGCCAAGTCCCCGGCTTGCCAGCCGAAGCCTTGGCGAAGGCTGGTGGAGGCGGGGGGAATCGAACCCCCGTCCGAATAAGAGTCACAGCAGCTTCTACGTGTGTAGTCAGGCATTAAAGGATTCGCCGCCGCCGCTGCCGCCTGTCCGGGCCACTTTGGTCGCTAGGATCCTGTTGGTTCTCGCTCCTCCCCCCGCATCCCCGGGTTTGGCGCCAGCCTGTTGTCGTCGCCTCTAGCCCCTAACAGGCTTCAGGGTAGAGACGTAGCGGAACTATGCCGCTAGTGCGTAACTTTCGTCAGCATTTATGTTTTTTGGACTCCTTTTTACGAGGCCTGGAGGCCAACCTCGACACGCCACTGAAGCTTCAACCTACCCGTCGAAACCAGTCGCCCCCGTTAAGGGAGGGAGTAAACAACAGGATAAGTGCGCAAACGTCAATCCGAATAAACGGGGGGAATCGATGGGGGGTGCAGATGAAAAACGTGGATAGGGCGTTTCATGCGGCCATGTCGAGTTTTGCCTTGCGATGCCGGTACTCCCAGTACCCGTCGTAGGTGTCGCCGATGACGGCGGTTCGGATGTCGAGTATGTTTTGGG
>DAOVNC010000015.1 GCA_030630445.1 Kiritimatiellales bacterium
ACCTCTGGATCGATCGGGGAAACCGAACCGTTCGCGCCCGACGTTGTTGAAATTACGAAGCTGGTGAGTTCAAAATATTCATACGCACCCATGTCCACCGTTCCCGCAACAATCCGGGGAGATCCGACCAGATCGGTTCCGTCGGGAGCATGGAGATTGTTGCCGGCATTGACGCAGGGGGAGGTTTCCAGAAGTTGGAAGTTTCCGGCCGCACCGTCCCGGAAGAGCGGGTTGTTGGTGATGCAGCCATCCACGCCATGGGTTATTCCATCGGGAGAGCAAATGTTTTCGGCGCCGTAGCTACTACTGCCATAAACATTATTCCCGGAACCGGTCGCGGTATTGCCCCAAACAATGCAGTTGTACGCGGGGCTGTTTCCGATCCCTCCTGCCGAGCCTCCTGTCACCGTGTTATTAACCACCGTGCAGTTTCTAAGCGAGGTGTACATTGCCCCTCCCCCGTAATAATTGGCGGTGTTTCCAACCAACAGGCAGTTTTCCGCAGCGCCCTGATACATCCCGCCGCCATAGCCATAATTATCGGTCACCGAGTTGTTGCTAAAGACACAGTTTTTCGCGGTTCCCCGCATCATTCCGCCCCCATAGGATTTGGCTGAATTATCAATCAGAATACAGTTGTGAACAACTGGGTTGAGCCCGGAACAGTTGACTCCGCCGCCTTCGGTTTCCCATCCACCATCTGGCGTAGATCCATTCACCGATCCATTGGTAATGGTAAATCCGCTGACGAGGCATTTACTATCCCCCAGATTAAAGCAACGCACCACGCCGCCGCCATCGACGAGGGTGGATTCCGGCCCGTTGACGCTGACAACGCGCACCTCTTTTGCGACCTCGATTTCCGAGGAGAGCAGGTAGGTTCCATTCGTGACCCAAACGATCCCGCCCGTAATCTCCTGCGCATCGACACCTGCCTGAATTGTTTTTTTTGCCGTCGCCCAGCTAGAGCCGTCGTTCGCATCATTGCCCATTGGCGAAACATGAACCGCCGAGAAGTCAGCCGAATAGACCTGAACGACCAGGCTAGTTGAAACCCCGCCGGGAAATTCGTCGTTGTATCCCGTCAGAGTGAGCGAATAGGTTCCAGGCGTGCTCCACGCATGATCAACCGAGAGCATAACATTGGTTGCGCTCTGTCCGTCGCCAAAATCCAATACCGTTTCCGTTATGGCCCCCTGAACCTCGATCGAATAGGTGGTCGCGTGGTTTTCGCACACGCTTTCTGGGCCAGAAATAGATAGCTGGATCGTGCCGGTTATGGAGCCGGTAATCTCGTCGCAACCCATCGCGGGCGGACTTTGCCAGACTTCACCGTCGATATCCGTTCCGGAGGCATAAGAGGCACTTCCGGCTCCGACGCAGGGTGAATTGGTTGCAATGTGCGATGCAGATACCAGCAAGGGTGCGTTGGTAATATTGCCATTGGATCCATGAACCAGATCGGGAGAGCAACTATACAAAGTCGGACTATCCATATCATCCAGATTGTCTCCGCTGTCTCCCGCCGTGTTGTACCAAAGAATGCAGTTTTTCGCGGTTCCCCACGCAAAGCCGCCGCCATAATCCCCTGCCGAATTGAACGTGAATGTGCAATTGTTGGCAGTTCCATACTGCATGCCACCCCCATCGGTTGCGGAGTTGCCCGTGAAGGCACAGCCATTGGCTGTTCCATAATGAAGGCCCCCTCCGCCACGCGCACTGTTTCCGCTCAACAGGCAATTGTTCAGGGATCCGCCATTGTCCAAAGAGCCGCCCCCGCCATCACCACCGCTGACATTATCAATCAATGAACAGTGGTTTAGTGTTCCGCCTTGGCGTAAGTAAATGCCGCCTCCGCTATCATCCGCATAGTTTTCGCTTAATGTGCAATCTTCCAGTGTTCCCCCGGAATACAAATAGGCTCCGCCGCCTTTTTCTTTTGCGGAATTCCCTATGAGCACACAGTTTGAAATTGTGCAGTTGTCCATGACGAACAGGCCGCCGCCCCAGTTATCAACTTCATCATAGTTATTTTCCTGGGTAAACCCGTTGCGGACGGTGAAGCCGATCAAGGAACAGCCGTTTTGCATGTAGACTCCACGTACGGAATCAAAACCAAACCCGTTGTCGGGGTCTTGCCCCAATGCCATTGCCCGATGCCCCTCGATCACCGTTACCTCCGGTCCACTCGCCGATTGTACGGTAATGGCGCGCGTGATGCATACCCGGTTCCAGGTCGCGTGCTCCGGAGTAACCGTTTTCCCAGTTGCATAAACCCCATTGGTCACAAGCACCGTCCCGCCAGCGGCGACTTCATCCACGGCGGCTTGGATCGTCTTTTTCGCGGTCGCCCAGCTGGCCCCATCGCCGGAGTCGTCCGGGCGGGAGGCATCGACATAAAGGGTGCTGGCATTCACGCCAAAGGTGGCGGAAATCGTTTGAGAGTCCTGCACATTCGTGAAGGAGTAGCTCGTTGAGGGCGAAACCGGCGTTCCGTCCACGACCAGCGTTTCCACGCGATAACCCACAATCGGCTGAATCGAAAACAGTTGATCGGCTCCCTGAAAAACGGCTGGATTCCTAGGGGTGATCGTCCCGTTGGCTCCGGCGGAGGTGGTGATGGAAAAGTTGGGTAGCGCAGGCGTTTCATACGCGCCCATATCCACGGTTCCATTCACCAATCGTGGATTGCCCGCATAATCCAGTCCGGCGGGCATATAGGCGTTGCTGCCCGCATCAATGCAGGGTGAGTTGGCCAGGAGATCAAAGTTTTCAGCGGCCACATTGACAAAGTTGGGGTTGTTGGTAATGCAGCCATCCATGCCATGGGTCACGCCCGAGGAGGCACAGGAGTTCTGTTTATGAATGGTTACGTTGCTGCCGTAAAAATCAATAACGGAAGAGCCAACCGTGTTGCTCCATACAATGGAGTTATTCACATAGACATCGCCGTAATAGGCTTGTATGCCCCCGCTATAGTCATTTGCGGAATTTTTCGTGACCACGCAGTTGTTCATGACCGACCCATTATGCAGGCGAACGCCTCCGCAACTATCCGCCGAGTTGTAATCCACAATGCAATTGTTCAGGGTTCCGCCCGAACTGCAATACACGCCGCCGCCATAACTTGTTGGTGATGAATTTCTAGTTATCCTGCAACTATTCAGCGTAGGACCGGTATTGTTCAAATAGACTCCGCCAGCCTGTGCCTGCTTCGAAAAATTTTCCGTGACCAAACACCGGTTCATGGTTCCGCCATATTGAAGAAAGGCACCGCCAGCGCTCTCATATGCCGCATTGCCGATCAGCGTGCAATCGTTCAGCGTCCCGCCGTTTGAAAGATAAACCCCGCCGGCGGTATTCGCCGAGTTGCCGCTCAAGATGCATTGATCCAGCGTGCCGCTATCAACCACATGTGCGCCTCCTCCTTCGCGTGCTACATTACCATTCAGGGTGCAATTGGTGAGTGTTCCACCGCGAAGCAACCTCACTCCACCGCCATCATATTCCGCCGAGTTATTACTCAAGGTACAGTTTCGGAGGATTCCTCCCTCATACCATGAGGCCGCGCCGCCGCCATAGTTCGCTGCGTTTCCATCGAACAGGCAATCCTCCAGCGTTCCGCCATAATATAAAAATGCACCACCACCAAATCCAGGAGCATATTGATACCGTGCTGCAAAATTTCCGCTCAGCACGCAATTGGAAACCACGCAACCACCCGTCAACCAGATACCACCGCCCGACTGGTCAAAATAGTCATCCCCCGTATTGCTCGTATAACCGTTAACAACCGTGAACCCGACCAACGAACAACTGTTGGTCATGAAAACGCCCCGCACCGAATCCACATCGTTGCCGCCATTCGATCCCGCTACGCCTTGAATGATCGTTAACTCCGGACCGTTCACCGATTGCACGGTAATGGATTGGGTAATGCAGACGCGATTGTTCAGCGCATAACCCGGCGTGACGGCTCCGCCAGCATCGTAGGTTCCATCCGCCACAAGAACGATATCGCCATCCACCGAAGCATCCACCGCATCCTGGATGGTCGTCGCCGCCGTGGCCCAGGAACTATATGGAGAAATGGGATTCGCGCTATCAACATCCACATAGACGGTTGCCGCGTGAACCTGCACAACCAGAAAAAAACCAACAACAAACCCTTTTTTCATTACCCAGCTCCTTCGTATTTGGTTTCGAGCGCCACAATTTTCGAAAAATATATTCATTTCTACGCTAATAAATTATAGGAGACAACAAAATGTCTACAAAACACCCGCCTTTACACCACCCACACAACGATCATTCTTGAAAGGAAAAACGAGGGGGTGGCTAAAAACTCTCCGCCCGAGCCTTGCAACAAAGGCCTATCTTTAGTACTTGTATAGAACACGCTTTTAACTTCAAGGAAAGGCCAGACTATGCACGCACAATGGAACGACCGGGAAAGCCTGGTACACCCCACTTCGGCACCCGACTACATGCGCGAGGAACAACTCCGCACCCTTCAGCTCCAACGTCTCCGCGCCATCACAAAACACACCTACGACAACCAGCAGCTTTTCCGCGAGCGGATGGACGAACGCGGCGTGAAGCCCGAGGACATCCAATCGCTGGAAGATATCCGCAAGCTGCCTTTCACCCGGAAAACGGATCTGCGCGACACCTACCCCTACGGCCTCTTTGCCGTCCCGATGAACGAGGTTGTCCGCCTGCATGCTTCGTCCGGCACCACCGGCAAGCCGATCGTTGTGGCCTACACGAAGGAGGACATCGAAGTTTGGAACGAGGTCATGGTGCGCACCTTCGCCTGCGCGGGACTGCATAGCGGCGACATTATCCAGAATGCCTACGGCTACGGCCTCTTCACTGGCGGACTCGGCGCGCACTATGGGGCGGAAGCCCTTGGCGCAACCGTCATTCCCATCTCCGGGGGAAACTCGGAACGGCAGATCATGGTGATGCGCGACTTCGGCACCACGGCCATTTGCGCCACGCCGAGCTATTTCCTGCACCTCATCGAGTATGCGGAGAAAATGGGTATCGACTGGGATGAAATCCCGCTGCGCGTCGGCGTGTTCGGTGCCGAGCCGTGGTCCGACGAAATGCGCGAATATATCGAAGGCAAAACCGGCATCAAGGCCTATGACATCTACGGCCTCTCCGAAATCATCGGCCCAGGTGTCGGCATGGCCTGCGAAAAACAGCAGGGCCTGCATATCTTCGAAGACCACTTCATGATCGAGATTGTCCATCCCGTCACCGACCAGCCCATGCCCGACGGAGAGGAAGGCGAGTTGATCATCACCACGCTCAGCAAAAAGGCCATGCCGGTGATGCGCTACCGCACACACGACATCACCAGCATCATTGCCGAACCCTGCGAATGTGGCCGCACGATCCGCCGCATCAACCGCATTGCGCGGCGCAGCGACGACATGTTTATTATCCGCGGCGTGAACATCTTCCCGTCGCAGATCGAAGCCGCCCTGCTGCGGATCGAGCAAACCCTGCCCCACTACCAGATCGTCCTGACCCGAGACGGCGGGATGGATCAGATGGAGGTGCAGGTGGAAGTTACCGCCAAAACATTCAGCGACACCGTGCGGGGAGTGGAAGCCGTCCACAGGCAGCTCTCCGACGCCATCGCGCACATCCTCGGCATCCGCGTCAAGCTCACCCTCGTCGAACCCAACACCATTGAGCGCTCGATGGGAAAAGCGAAAAGGGTCCTCGACCAACGGAGCTAGCTCCGTTGGTCGAAAATTCTAACTCCTAATATCTAAATTCTAAACAAATCTAAAACAGGAAATTCCAAATGGACAAAACCTACGATTTAGAGGAACGGACATACCTTTTTGCGAAAAAGGTTCGTGCTTTTGTTCGAAAGGTTCTGAAGGATATTCCGAATATCGAAGATTGCAAACAGGTGGTTCGATCCTCGGGTTCCGTTGCAGCAAACTATATCGAAGCAAACGAAGCCTTAAGCAAAAAGGATTTCCTAATGCGGGCAAAAATTTGCCGCAAGGAGGCTAAGGAATCCAAACTCTGGATGCGCCTGATTTTGGATGACAAACTCGAAGCCGACCGTGCAAAACTTGAGCAAGAGGCTCATGAATTAACCTGCATCTTCGGCGCAATCATTACAAAATCATCAAGTTGATTTTTTAAATTTTGAAGATTTCCGTTTTAAATTTGTTTAGGATTTAGAGTTTAGAAATTAGATATTCACTACCGAAGGGAGTCAAAAGATGAAATTAAAACAGTTGTCGGTTTTTCTCGAAAACAAGCCCGGACGCCTGCGCGAGTTGTGCGCGGTGCTGGCGGAGAACGGGATCAATATCATTACCCTGTCACTGGCGGATACGGAGCAGTTTGGCATCCTGCGGTTAATCGTCAAGAAGCACGACCAAGCTAAGGAGTTGCTCGAAAAAAACGGCTTTGTCGCCAAGCTGACCGATGTGGTTGCCGTTGAAGTGATGGATGAACCGGGCGGATTGAGCAGCATTCTCAAAATCGAAGAGGAGTCCGGCATCAGTGTTGAATACATGTATGCCTTCACCATCAAGAGCGGCGAAAAGGCCGTCCTGCTCTTCCGCTTCGACGACATGGACAAAGCCGTGGATGCCCTGCAAAAAGCCGGTCTCAATATTCTCGGCAGCGTGGAGCTCTACCAACGCGCGGAAGGCTAATGAACAGCTTTGTTGTAGAAAACCGGATCTGGGACAAGGAAGAGACGTTGTCGCGGAATGAGATGACGGCCTTGCAAGGAGCAAAGCTGAGGGAGACGGTGGAGCGCGTCCAGAATGTGCCCTTCTATAAAGAGGCGTTTTCCGAGGCAGGAATCACACCGGAAAAGATCCAAACCCTGGATGATCTGCACCGGCTCCCCTTCACCACCAAAACCGACCTCCGCGAGCAATATCCGCTCCGCATGCTGGCGGTGGATCGCGCGGAGGTTGCGCGCTACCATGGGTCGTCCGGCACAACCGGAACACCGACCATGGTGGCCTACACGCAAAACGACCTGAAGGTTTGGGCAAACCTTTGCGCGCGTTTTCTGACCGGCGGTGGACTGCTGCCGAAACACAGTGTCCAGATTGCCTTCGGCTATGGCCTTTTCACGGGCGGCTTTGGCCTGCACTACGGTGTCGAGCGCGTCGGTGCCTCCGTCATACCGGCGGCGGCGGGCAACACCCCGAAGCAGGTCATGTTGATGATGGACATGCAGGTCGACGCGCTGGTTTGCACGCCGAGCTACGCACTCACCATCTCCGAGTTCATTATCCAGAACGATATTCCGCATAACGCGCTGAACCTCAAGTACGCCCACTTTGGCGGCGAGCCGTGGACGGAGGGCATGCGAACCCGCATCGAAGACGAAATGGGCATTCTCTGCTTCAACAACTATGGCCTGAGCGAAGTGATCGGGCCGGGCGTTAGTGGCGAGTGCGCCGTACGCGACGGCATGCATATTTCCGAGGACGCGTTCATCGTCGAATGCATCAACCCCGATACGCTGGAACCGGTCCCCCCGGGCGAAGAAGGCGAACTGGTGTTCACCTCGCTCTGTAAAGAGGCCATGCCGATTATCCGCTACCGCACACGCGATATCGCCTCGCTCAATCCCGAACCGTGCGCCTGCGGGCGGACGACGGTGCGCATGAGCCGTGTGACCGGGCGCAGCGACGACATGCTCATCATAAAAGGCGTCAACGTCTATCCGTCGCAGATCGAGCAGGCGCTGCTGCGTGTGGAAGGCACCGCGCCGCACTACCTAATTGAAGTCGACCGCCCCGACCGAACCGACGTGGCTACCGTGAAGGTGGAAATGACCGAGGAATCATTCAGTTCCAGCATGAAGGAGATGCAGGAACTGAAGGACAAGATCGACCGCGCCATACAAGGCATCACCGGCCTGCGCATGAACATTGAGCTGGTTTCGCCCAACTCGCTGGAACGGTTTGTCGGCAAAGCCCAGCGCGTGACCGACCACCGTGAAAAGACCTAGCCGATGCCGCAGCCCCCGGCGCAGTTGCACCCTTTGCCGTCGTCCTGAACGAACGGGGAAAGCTCGCGCAGGCGATTAATGATGATCGGCATTTTTTCGAGGACATAGTCAATGTCTTCATCGGTGTTGTAGCGGCTGAGACTGAAGCGAATGGAACCATGTAGCATCGCGCGCGGAACATCCATCGCACGCAGCACATGCGAGGGTTCCAGCGAGCCGGAAGCGCAGGCCGACCCGGTCGAGGCGCAGATACCCACATCGTCGAGCATCAGCAGGATGGCTTCGCCTTCGACATATTCAAAACTAATGTTGGTGGTATTGGGCAGCCGGTTGTTCACATCGCCGTTGATGCGCGCGCCCTTGCAGGTCGCAAGGATTCCCGCCTCCAGCCGGTCGCGCAACTTGCGTTCCTGCGCGGCATCCTGCTCCATGCGCTGCATCGCCAGGTCGCAGGCTTTGCCAAGCCCCACAATGTACGGCACGTTTTCCGTGCCGGCACGGCGGCCGCGCTCCTGATGGCCTCCCATGATATGCGGTGTAATCTTGGTGCCTCGCTGGATATACAGCGCGCCAATGCCTTTCGGGGCGTGTAGCTTGTGGCCGGAAATAGAGAGCAGGTCAATCGGTTCATCCTTTGCGGAGATTGGAAGTTTCCCGGCAATCTGGACGGCGTCCGTGTGGAATATCCCGCCACCTTCCTTGATAATGTTTCCAATCTCCGGAACAGGGAAAATCACACCGGTTTCATTGTTCGCCCACATGATCGATGCCACGGTCTTCTTACCCGTCATTGAAAGCTCACGTACCTGGTCGAGATCTAGATTGCCCTGCTCGTCGACCTCCAGCGTCGAAAGGCGAAACCCCTTGTCTTCGAGGTAATGGGCCGGCCCGAGCACGGCGGCATGCTCGACGCGGGTGGTGATGAGATGTGGATGGCCGCCCATAGCATCGACCACGCCGCGGATCGCCATATTGTCGCTCTCCGATCCGCAACTGGTGAAAATGATTTCGTTCGGGTGTTCCGCACCGATCAGCGCGGCAACCTGTTCACGGGCCTCGTCGATGTATTTTTTCACGCCGCCACCAAAGGTGTGCATGCTTGAAGGATTTCCCCAATGCTCGGTAAAGAAGGGCAACATGCTTTCCGTTACCTCGGGAGCAACGGCAGTCGTGGCATTGTTATCGACATAAACTGATTTTCTCATTTCCTGTCCTCGGAATTTGCTTTAACAGAAGGTCGTCTAAACGGCTTCCACAACAATGCTATCGGAGACGGCTTCGCGGAGCTGGGTTTCAACGACGTCCTTCAGGGTTACGGATGAGACGGGACAGCTGACGCATGCACCGACAAATTTGACGTATACCCGATCGCCATCGACATCGTGGAGTTCGAGGTCACCGCCGTCGCGCCGCAGGATCGGACGGATTTCACGATCGATGGTCTCTTCGATAATGCGAATCTTTTGCAGCTGCGTCATCCTTGGCTTTTCTTCAACCTTGGCTTTCTCCTCGCCGATGACGCGGTTGATGATCTTTTCGATTTCGGGGATGCACTGGCCGCAACCGCCACCGGCCTTGCAGGCATCGGTGACGCCCTCTGCGGTCGTCAGATTCTGGTCGCGGACAAATTTTTCAAGCGCTTTATCGGTTACGCCGAAGCAGTGGCAAACCACTTCGCCATCGAGCATTTTGTTAAGCGTCTTTCCTGTGCGGTAGTTGTAGATGGCCGCTTCGAGGGCTTCGCGCCCCATGACGGAGCAATGCACCTTTTGTTTCGGCAAATCGCCGAGATAGTCGATGATGTCGTTGTTGGTGAGCTGCTCGGCTTCTTCGATGGTTTTTCCGATCAGCATTACCGTGAGGGCGGACGAAGAAGCAATGGCACTGGCACAGCCGAAGGTCTGGAACTTGGCCTCGCAGATTTTCTTCTCGCCATCCAGTTTGAAGGTCAGCCGCAACGCATCGCCGCAGGCCAGCGAACCGGCCAGTCCGTCCCCGTCGGGATTCTCCACCTCCCCGACGTTGCGCGGGTTCCTGAAATGATCGGTTACCTTGTCTGTATATTCCCACATGTAAACTCGCTCCGCTCGTTTAAATCCTAAGTTCCAATCCCTAAATCCTAAACAAATTCAAAAACCAGCTTTTCTGCGCTACGACAATTCAAGCATCGCTTCGATGGACTTGCGCGCCAGCGAACAAGTCGGCTCCGGAACAACAATGCGGTGCTGCATGTCCTCGAGGGCCCACAGCACCTTTTCCAGATCAATCTTTTTCATGTTCGGGCAGACGGCCCGATCGCTGACCGCATAGAACTTTTTGTCCGGGTTTTCATTGCGCAAGCGATACAGCAGCCCCATTTCCGTGGCGACAATGAATTCCGTGGCATCCGACTCCTTGGCGAACGTGCACATCTGGCCAGTGGAGAGCAGCCCGTCGGCAATCTCGCGAATATTCAGGGGGCACTCCGGATGCGCCATGACGAGGGCGTTCGGATGATCGGCCTTTTCGCGCAGGACGTCCACCTCGCGAATGCGCGAATGCGTTGGGCAATACCCGTCCCAAATAATCATCTCGCGGCCGAGTTCCTTTTGCACGTAGTGGCCGAGGTGGGTATCCGGAACAAAGATGATTTCCTTGTCGGACGGAACCGAAGCCACAATCTTAATGGCATTCGACGAGGTGCAGCACAGGTCGCTTTCCGCCTTGATCGCCGCGCTGCTGTTTACATAGGTAATCACCACGGCACCGGGATGTTCGGCCTTCCTGGCGCGGAGCTGGTCGGCGGTGATCATATCGGCCATCGGGCAGCCGGCAAAGGGATCAGGCAGCAGGATCGTTTTTTCCGGACTTAGGATTGCGGCGGTCTCGGCCATGAAATGCACGCCGCAAAACACGATGACCTCCTCGTCGAGCTCCGCCGCCTTGCGGCTGAGCTCCAACGAGTCGCCCGTAAAGTCGGCCATGGCCTGCACTTCGTCGGGCTGGTAGTTGTGGGCAATAACGATCGCGCCGCGTTCCCGCTTCAAATCCTGTATTTTCTCTTCAATCGACTTCATGGGCCTCCTCGAAAACGAGCGCGTATATAAAACAAACCCCCCGTCAAAAACAAAACAAAAAGCCAATATTCAGCCCCGAATTTTGCGGCGAAAACGTGCCCGCGTCCCTTTCTGGAGGCCCGTTGCTTCGCCATATATTTCCGGCGCATGGATACGTTCCTACTTCAGCAAAGGCCCGTTTTTTTGCGTATTTCCCTGCCCATAATCTGCCCTTATTTATATGATAAACGGATATTTTGCCCCTAAAATACCATCTTGAAGGCTAGTTTATATGATATATGACGTATTTGGGTGAGTATTTTCGAGGGGTTATTAGCACGGTGACAGGATCCCCCACCGCCACGTCGCGAAGCAAGTCAGTCCCTCCGCTTACCGGAATTTTCTGAGTTTGGTGACAACGAGCTCGCGGATGCGGGGTTTGTCGGCGGGATAAAGGGAGATGAGCTTTTTGCCCTGCTGCTGGTAGAGCTGCTGTTTTTTCAACATGCCGATTTTATAGTCGGCGGTATCCATGCCCCAATATTCGATGTAGACGTTGAATTCGGGGAGATAGAAGTCGGGACGGATGGCGTAGCCGTCGAGGATTCGGAAACGTTCGTCATAGCGGTAGCGGATTCCTTCGGCATCGAGGGCTTCGCAGATGAGCCGCTCTCCGGCGGACTGCACCCAGGTGCCGTCTTTGGCACGAATGTTTTTCTGGAGCTCCACCTTGGTTTCAAAGTTGCGCCGCTCCAGAAAAACCTCGTCGAAGCAATAGTTGCAGAAGGGCCGCTGAAAGGCTTTTTGTGCGCGGACAAATTCGTCCGGCTCCAACTTTACACCGCACCGTTGGCAGCAATGGACGGCTTGACTCTCTGCGATCCGGCTCGCCTCTTCAATCAGTTCGATGGCGCGTTTGGCGCAATTGTTGTTGTATTGCGGTTCTGCGGGGCTGATGGCCATGTCGCGCAGATCGGACAACGCGGGCTGCGCGGCGGTTCCGTAGGCGCTGATGGCCTTGGCGACATATTGCCGGACTTGCGGGAAATGATCCCGAAGCATGGGCTGAAGCGCCCGCACAGCGGCTTGTCCATCGGCAAGGTCGGCGAGTTTGCCGATGGCGGAGGCGGCAAGTTTACGAACACTGGCGGCGGGAGAGCGCGTTAGTTCGATGAGCTCCGGCAAGGCTGCGGGATTCCCGGATTTCCCCAGCTCAACGGCACGCTCCCGGTGCTGTTTTTCGAGCTCACGATGCATTGGACTCCTTCAACAAAAATTTCATAGTTGTCTCCTCCGTTTTCTAAAAGGTTCTCCGACGCTACGTCGCGAAGCAAGTCAGTTCCTCTGATGCGTTGACTTACCCCGCCAAATACCGCCCACCCCCTGCAGCACACCTGCCCTTATTTCCGATTAAGGGCACCGGACAGGTGCCCTAATCGGAAATAGTCAAATCCGCGTCGGCGGGGCGGATATCCTTGACCTGCAATTGGAGGCCGGTGTTTCCGTTCCAGGTGTTCTCTTTTAGCATGAAGGCGATGTCGAGCAAGCCTTCTGGAAGCTGTTCCATGGAATAGTTGAAGGCGATGGCGTCGAATGTCCGGCCTTCGGATGCGATGGAGAATTTCAGGTGGTTTTGCCCGACGCCGCGCGGACGGCCTGCGAGCTGCGCATTGCGGAGCACCCAGATGGGTTCGGGGTTGTCCTGCCCGAAGGGTTGGAGGCGCTGGAGATGGTCGAAGAAATCGCGGTCGAGCTCGTTGGCGGAGAGCGCGGAGTCGATGTGCAAGACGGGGGCGAGGTCGGTCGATTTCAACATGTTGGCGGCGGCGGCGTTGAAGGCGGTTTTGAAGGCGGCGATGGAACCGGCGGCGACCTCGGCGCCGGCGGCCATTTTGTGGCCGCCGAATTTGATGAGGTGTTCCGCGCAGGTGCGCAGGCCTTCGAGCACGTCAAACGCATCGATACTGCGGCACGAGCCGCGCGCGTTGCCGGTTTCTTCGATGCCCATGACGATGGCGGGCCGGTTGTAATGCCGGGAAACACGCGAGGCCACAATACCGACGACGCCAGGATGCCAACCTTCTTTCGCGACGACGAGGCCGTAGTGTTTTTCGGGGTCGAAGTAGGCATCGATTTCGGCGAAGGCCTGTTCCGCCATATCGCGTTCGAGGGTGCGGCGCTCCTGGTTGGTGCGATTGAGCAGGTCGGCGATTTCGCGCGCTTCGGCGGGATCGTCGGTGGTGAGCAACCGTAGCGCCTGCATCGGCCAGCCGATGCGTCCGGCGGCATTGATCCGGGGGCCGAGCTGGAAGCCGAGGTGATAGGTATCGACGGTGTCGCGAATGCCTGCCACGGCTTTAAGCGCTCGCAAGCCTGCCCATTTCGTTGTATCGAATGCGGCAAGTCCGTGGCGTACGACAATCCGGTTTTCATCGATGAGCGGGACCATATCGGCGACGGTTCCGAACGCGGCGATATCGAGGTAGTCCCGCAGGTCCATCCGGTCGGCAGAAGGCTTTCCCGCCGCTTTGCCACTCTTGAGCAATGCATGCGCAAACTTGAAGGCCACCCCCACCCCAGAAAGGATTTCAAGGGAAGGAACGGATCCAAGCTTTGGATTGACGAGCGCAAAGGCGGCTGCGGTTTGCTCATCGGGTTCGTGGTGGTCGGTCACGATAATATCCACGCCATTCGCCTGCGCATGGGCGACGCTCCCGACCGCGTTGGTTCCGCAGTCGACGGTGATGAGAAGCGAGGACCCATGCTCTTCCAGGCATCGGTCAAGCGCATCCTGGGAAAGCCCGTATCCTTCGTCGAGACGATCGGGGATAAAGGGCCGCACATCGGCTCCCAGACCAGCAAGAACGCGCGTGAGCAATGCACAGGAGGTTACACCGTCGACATCGTAGTCGCCAAACACAGTAATGGTTTCCGCGTTCCCGGTCGCCTCCCAAACCCTGGACACCGCGCGTTCCATATCCGGCAGGAGAAAGGGATCCGACAAGGTTGCAAGGCGTGGATTCAGGAATGCATCGATCTCGTCTTTATCCTGAAGATCCCGCAGGGCGAGCACGCGCGCGATCGGGCGCGGCAGACCGGTGTGCATGGCGGTTTCCTGCACGGTTTGTTCGTCGACATCTTTGAGTTTCCACGGTCTGGACATGGTGCTTTGTTTCCTGGGCCTGAAAAACCAGGCGTTTACCGGCCAGCCCGGAAAAACCGGTGAAGCAGGGATTTGATTAGGATTTTAACGTCTTCGAAAAGCGAGCGGACGTGAACATACCATAAGGCGTCGGCGAGGCGGTCGTTATCCTTGTTGTAGTCGGAGTAGGAAAAGACCGCCGGATAGTAGTGGGTCAGTTGCGTTATGATATCGTCATCCTGAGGATGGCGCATCGGGGGTTGCCCGCACACAAAGAGCCGCCCGCGCAGCGCCAGCACGAGCCAAGGGAAGCGATCCAGCGCAGCCGCGCGGAACAGGGTGTAGACCACCGACCGACGGTTTTCGATCTTCTGGAATACAGGCAGGCCGATGTATCCTGTTTTGGGGTCGTGGAACAACTGCCGCCGATAGGCCCCGATGCGAGTGATGCGCACCAGCGGATAGAGGATCAGGAAAGGAAGCACCTGCACAAGGGATACCCCCAGCGCAAGAAACCAGAGGATGCAGTAGCGGATGAAATCCTCCGTGCGCATATCCGGCCGGTTGCGGGCCACGACCCATGAATCATCGATTTCAACCACGGTTCCATCATCTGGATCGATCAGCCGCCGACCGAAAATAATCTTGCGGTGGATCTCTAGATTTTGGCCAATATAGGTGTCTTGCAGGATGATGCAGTTGGAAAGCTCACTGTGGGAATCGACGATCACATGGTCGGCAATGACCGCATTGGGGCCGACGGTGGACATGGCCCCGATGCGGCAATCGTTTCCAATGATGATCGGTGCCCGCAAAAGCGCCGAGGGCGGGGTCAGCACATTGTAGCCAACCGAACTGCCGTCCGCCATTCCATAGCCTGCGGTGAGATAGCGCGAGAATTCGCCGCGCACCATTTTCATGTTCAGGTCGTAGTAGGCGGCCATGCGGTCGATTGGAAAGGGATGGATATGGATTTGCTCCAACCCGCGCGACGACCCGGCATCGCCCGCCAGCAAAGTCTCCACCTCCACGGCGGTCTTTCCAAAAAGAAACCATGTTTCATCTGCGTGGTTGAAGCGGCAGGCCTCCAGAATCTGGAATCCACCGGCATGGAAGGCTTTCCGGCGACGAAGGAAGAACGGACCGCCGACAAACAAGAGGCCGTCATCCCGGCGTTCATGGCTCTGCCGCACATAATCCAGCGGGCGTTCGCCGACCCGGGCGAAGCCGTATTGGATCCGAATCCCCCAGCGCGTGCCGTCGCCAGCAAACGACTCGATTTGGTCGGCCCCGTCGCCAAGGATAATCTGGACGTGGTCAATCCCCTGCTCCGCGCAGGTTTCCAGCCAATAGTCGAGCAACGGGCGGTTGGCAATGGGAAGAAGCGCCCAGGGCACGCCGGCAAACGCGTCGGCCCAAGGGTGGGCGGCACCAACATGGAATATGGCCTTCATGGAGAAATCGTCCGCATGCTCAATTGAACATTTTCAGTGCCTCATCCACGGTGTCGTAGATTTCGAACACTTTGTAGGCCCGTGTGATTTCAAAGACCATGCGCGGCTTTTTCTGCAGGCAGGCAATTTTCATGTCGCCACCGGCCTCGGTGACGCACTTGAGCACGGCGATCAATGTGCCCAGTCCCGCGCTATCCATGAAGTCGACCTGCTTGAGATCGATTACATAGTTCTTTACATCGGGCTCAACCGACTGCCACTTCGAGAATTGCTCGCGAAACGCATCCGTGGTGGCGGAGGTCAGCGACTTGCCGACCTGGATCACGCCGATGCCGTGCTCTTTTGAACAGGTAACAACCATCATTGACTCCTTAGTATGCCCCGCGGCCAAACAGCACCGCCGGTATTGTTTTTATGATTATAACGATATCTTTCAGAAGGCTTTGGCTATGGATATACTGCATATCGAGGCTCACCAGTCCCTTGAAAGGAATTTCCGAACGACCTTGGATTTGCCACAGGCAGGTCAGACCGGGCTTTACCTGAAGCCGCTTGCGGTCGGAAAGGGAATATTTCGCCACCTCTTCGGGCAGCGGCGGGCGCGGCCCCACAACGGAAAGGTCGCCCAGCAGCACGTTGAGGAACTGCGGCATTTCGTCAATGCTGAAGCGCCGCAGAATCCGCCCCGTCCGCGTGATGCGCGGATCGTTCTTTATCTTGAAAATGACGCCGTCGGCGGATTCGTTCCGTTCCAGCAGATCAACCTTTATCTGCTCGGCATCGCGGCACATGGAACGGAATTTATGCAAGCGGAACTCACGGCCATAAAGCCCGACACGCTTTTGCATCAGCAGCACCGGAAAGCCGTCGTCGACCAAAATGCAGACCGCAACCACAAGGAACAGGGGTGCCAGCATAACCAGCGCAACCAGACTGACCAGAACATCCAGCGTACGCTTGACAGCCAGCAAGCTGCGCAGTGCCGCCTCCCAAAAAACAAGGCGCGAGCGCTGCTTCCATTTCAAGATGGCCACATCCGCCTTCGTTGCAGGAATATCCATGGTTTTGAACAGCTCCCGGCGCGCCTGATAGATCGACTCCTTCATTTCTGCGAGTCCTCCTCGTCGACGATGGTGCAATAGGTCAGGTTTTCGGAGTTCATCCGATAGCGTTCGATCCGGTTGGCGATCATGTTGGTAATCGCAAGGCCGCGCCCTCGCTCGCCCATATACATTTCATCCAACGTGCGACCCAGAGCTTCTTCTAGATCCCACTCGACGCCCTTGTCCACCAGCACCAGTTGGCAAACGGTTCCATCCACCCGGACCTGGAGCCAAAAAGAATCGTCCTCGGAAAGGCCGCTGTGTTCAACCAGATTTGCGCCGAGTTCCATCACTAGCAACCGAACCAACGACGCGGAATCGTGCGAAATCCCCCGCGCCGCAACCGCCACCTCGCACTGCTTCGCTATTTCGGAGACCATGTAGATGTTTCGGGGAACGGATTGTTCCACCACGATTTTTTCCGGATCGAGCATATGGATCGAAATGGCGGTGCAATCGTCGCCGTCCAACGCATAGTTTTCCTTTTCAAGCACAGCGAGCAGCGCCGTCGCCTTGTTTGGCACGGCGGCATCGCGAACCACTTCCTCATAGATCGTATCCAACCGCGAGCCGCACTCTTTCTGGGTTTCGAGATGCCGGGCCTCTGTCAGGCCATCGGTATAAAGCAGCAGGAAGGTGTCGCCCTCGTCGAAAAACACCACCTCGTCGGCGGTGGAATACGGCTTCTCATCGCCGAAGGGGAAGCCGATCGGAACCCCGCCCCCGGCACTGAACATGGAGGAGTCGCCCAAGGTGCCGTTGCGCACGAAAACGGGATTGGGGTGCCCGCAGTTCATGCAACGCCATTCCAAGGTTTCGGGATTGTACAGCGCGATGAACATGGTGGCGAAATACGAGGGATTATCGATCCGTCGGCGGAACACCACGTTCAGTGCGTTGCAAATGGCCGCCGGCCCCCGGCTGGCATACCGGCGGACCATCTCGCTGGCCGTGGCCTTGATCAGCGAAGATATCATGGCCGGTGCAACACCGTGCCCAGAGACATCGGCCACGTAAATGCAACGTCCGCCATCGGGAAGCGTGATAATATCGAAGGCATCGCCCCCCACATCCATGCAGGTCCGATAGGCAA